>NZ_QWGT01000068.1 GCF_003576405.1 Clavibacter lycopersici | reverse complement strand
ACCTGCTCTCGCGCGTGGGGCCAGCCCCCGTCGCGGTCGGCGACGTGCTGCCCGTCGGACCCGAGCCCGCCCGGCCGGTGCCCCCGGTCGACTCCCTCGCCGTCTCCGCGCCCGCCGACGGCGAGGTGGTCCTCCGCGCGTCGCCCGGCCCGCGCCTCGACTGGTTCGTCGACGGATCCTGGGCCGCGCTCCTCGACCGCGCGTGGGAGGTGACCGCGGAGGCCGACCGCGTGGGCGTGCGCCTGGACGGCGAGCCCCTCGAGCGGCGGATCCCGGGCGAGCTCCCCAGCGAGGGCGTCGTCACGGGCGCGCTCCAGGTGCCGCCGTCGGGCCGGCCGATCCTGTTCCTCGCCGACCACCCCATGACGGGCGGCTACCCCGTGATCGGCGTGGTCGCCCGCGACGACGTCCGCCTCGCCGCGCAGCTGCGCCCCGGCCAGCGCATCCGCTTCGTGTGAGCGGACGCGCCGACCAGGGCGCGGGTCGTGCGGCGGTCTGGCCGCCCGCTGGTCAGTAGCGGCCGGGGCCGTACATCTGCATGGTCGAGGTGAAGGCCTCCACGAACTTGACGATGGAGATGAAGGCGACGATCACGTTCAGCCCGACCCAGAGCCAGATCGGCGACAGCGCGTTCGCGGGCGCGCCCTCGATGCGCCGGCGGACGATGATGGACCGCCCGATCAGGTAGACGCCGCCGACGACGGGGATGAACGCCCACGCCCAGTGGAAGGGCCGCACGATGCCGCGACGCGTGAGGTCGCGCCAGTCGACGTACGCGAGCGCGACGGATCCGCCCCACACGAAGATCTGGACCAGGCTGCTGAGCGCCTGGGCCACCAGCGCGTCGGGGCGCGGGCCGCGCGCGCTCATGTCGAGGGCGCCGCGGTAGTCGATGTTCAGCGCGAGCACGATGGAGACGACCGGCAGCGCCGCGAGCACCCAGATGGCCCACGTGTACGGCGACGTGGTCGCCGGCACCTGCGGAGGCGGGGTCGCGGGCGTGTACTGCTGCTGCGCGTACCCGGCCTGCGCGTACGGCTGCTGGGAGTAGGGCTGCTGCGCGTACGGCTGCGCCGGAGCCTGCTGCCCGTACGCGGGCGGCGCGGCAGCCGGAGGCACGTGACCGGCGGGGGCGGCGCCCTGCTGCGATGCGGATCCGTGCCCGGAGTCCTGCTGGCCCGAGGACGACGACGCTGCCGCTCCGGCCGCCGCCGGCGCGTCCGCGAGGTGATCGGTCCAGCGCGTGCCGTCCCACCAGCGGAGGCGGTCGGATCCCGCGGGGTCCGCGTACCAGCCCGCGGGCGTGGAGGGTGTTCCGGTCGAGTCAGTCACGAGTGCTCCTAGTACGAGGTGCGGGATGGAGGCGAGCGCGTCGGACGCACCGGGGCGCGGACGCTGGGGGTCAGACTACCCACGTCGAGCTGGCACGCGCGGCGCGCTCTCAGGAGGCGTCGAGACGCCGCGCGAGGTACGGCGCCGTGCGGCTCCCGGCCGTGTCGGCGACCTCGCGCGGGGTGCCCTGGGCGACGATCCGCCCGCCCTGGTCGCCACCCGACGGGCCGAGGTCGATCACCCGGTCGGCGTCCGCCACCACGTCCATCTCGTGCTCCACCACGACGACCGTGTTGCCCGCGTCCACGAGCCCCTGCAGCTGGCGGAGGAGGAGCACCACGTCGGCCGGGTGGAGTCCGGTCGTCGGCTCGTCGAGCAGGTAGAGGGTGTGGCCGCGCGGCGCGCGCTGCAGCTCGGTGGCCAGCTTGATCCGCTGCGCCTCGCCGCCGGACAGCTCGGTCGCGGGCTGGCCGAGCCGCAGGTAGCCGAGCCCCACGTCGCGCAGGGTCGCCAGGGCGCGCGCGACGAGCGGCACGTCGGCGAGGAAGCCGTGCGCCTCGTCCACCGTCATCGCGAGCACGTCCGCGATCGACCTCCCGCGGTACTCGATCTCGAGCGTCCCGGGCTCGTACCTGGCCCCGTGGCACGTGGGGCACGGCCCGTAGGAGCCGGGGAGGAAGAGGAGCTCGACGGTCACGGATCCCTCGCCCTGGCAGGTCTCGCAGCGCCCGCCCGCCACGTTGAACGAGAACCGGCCGGCGCCGTATCCCCGGGCGCGCGCCTCGTCGGTGGACGCGTACGTGCGCCGCACCGCGTCGAAGAGCCCGGTGTAGGTGGCGAGGGTCGAGCGCGGCGTGCGTCCGATGGGGCGCTGGTCGACCGACACGAGCCGGTCCACCGCGTCCGCGCCCTCGACCCGGGCGATGCGCGCGGGTCCGGACGCGTCGTCCTCGGCGTCCGCGTCGTCGGGCCGCTCGACCACCACGCGGTCCGGCGCGAGCGAGGCCCGCAGCAGGTCGGGCAGCACGCGGCTCACCAGCGTCGACTTGCCGGATCCGGAGACGCCCGTCACCGCGACCATCACGCCGAGCGGGATCTCCACGTCCAGGTCCACGAGGTTGTGCAGCGTCACGCCCGTGGCCCGGATGCTCCCGGTCGGCGTGCGCGGCGTGCGCTCGGCCCGCGGCGGCGCGAGGTCGGGGAAGAGGTGCGGCCGGGTCGCCGACGCCTCCACCTCGCGGAGCCCGTCGACGGGACCGCTGTAGACGACGGATCCTCCCGCCTGCCCCGCGCCGGGTCCCACGTCCACGATCCAGTCGGCCCGGCGCACGACGTCCATGTCGTGCTCGACCACGAAGACGGAGTTGCCGGAGTCGCGCAGCTGCTCGAGCACCTCGAGCAGCGGCTCGGCGTCGGCCGGGTGCAGCCCCGCCGACGGCTCGTCGAGCACGTAGACGACGCCGAAGAGGCCCGACCGCAGCTGCGTCGCGAGCCGGAGCCGCTGCATCTCGCCGGGCGACAGCGTCGTGGTGACGCGGCCGAGGCTCAGGTAGCCGAGCCCGAGGTCCACGAGCACGGCGAGGCGCGCGACGAGGTCGGTCGTGATCGTCACGGCCACGTCGCCCATGCCGGTCGTCGGCGCGATGGCGGTGGCGAGGTCCGTCAGCGTGAGCGCGTTGAGCTCCTGGATGCTGCGCCCGGCGAAGGTCACGGCCAGCGCCTCGGGCGTGAGCCCGCTGCCGCCGCACCGCTCGCACGTGCCCGAGACCATGCGCGCGAGCGCGCCCTCGCGGAGGCGCGGGCTCGGGGAGTCGGCGAGCGTGTGCAGCACGTAGGAGCGGGCACTCCAGAAGCGGCCCTTGTAGGGCTTCGCCACGCGGTCGCGCTGCGGCGTGATCTGCACCACCGGCTGCTCCTCCGTGAACAGCAGCCAGTCCCGTGAGTCCTGCGGGAGGTCCCGCCACGGCACGTCCACGTCGTAGCCGAGCGCGATCGTGATGTCGCGCAGGTTCTTGCCCTGCCAGGCGCCCGGCCACGCGGCGATGGCGCCCTCGCGGATCGTGAGCGACGGATCCGGCACGAGCGAGCCCTCGGTCACGGTGTGCGCGACGCCGAGGCCGTGGCACACGGGGCACGCGCCCGCCGCGGTGTTGGGGGAGAAGGCGTCGGAGTCGAGCCGCCCCTGGCCCGCCGGGTAGGACCCGGCGCGCGACATGAGCATCCGCAGCGAGTTGGAGAGCGTGGTGACGGTGCCGACGGTCGAGCGCGTGCTCGGGGCCCCGCGCCGCTGCTGCAGGGCGACCGCCGGCGGGAGTCCCGTGATGCTCTCGACGTGCGGCGTCTGCTCCTGCCGGATCAGCCGGCGCGCGTAGGGCGCCACCGACTCGAAGAACCGCCGCTGCGCCTCGGCGTAGACGGTCCCGAAGGCGAGCGACGACTTGCCGGATCCGGAGACGCCCGTGAAGGCGACGATCCGGTCGCGCGGGATGTCGACGTCCACGTCACGGAGCGTGTTCTCGGACGCGCCCCGGACCCGGACGAACCCGTCGGAGCGGTCGTCGGGGGCGGTGGCGGGCGGGTGGATCTCGGGGGAAGGCACCTGCTCGACCCTAGGCCCGCTCGCGCGCGACCGTCGATCCGGTGCTGGCGCCCGCGGGAGGTGGTAGCGGGGCCGGCGCGGGGATGCGCCGCGCGCACCGGCCCGCCATCTCAGCCCAGCGCGCCGCGTGCCTCCTGGAGCGTGGGGAAGTCGCCCACGTCCCGGCCGAGGCGGTCGGTGACGTGGAAGCCGACGCCCCACCGCTCCTCGGAGAGCCCGGCGAACTCGTCGCCGCGTCGGGCGACCCAGAGCCCTGCCGCTACGGGGGTCCAGCTGATGCCGGGGATGTCGGTGTGACCGGGTGCGGTCTGCGTGAGAGCCATGGCTCCTCCTTCATCGCGGCTCGTCGTCGAGCTGCGTGCTGTCGCCGTCGTCGTGGATGCGCGTCGTCGGCGTCTCTCGGATGGTGGAACTCGACTGTATGCGCACTAACGACTCGTGCGCACACTTCTGAGCGGATCCGCAGATTGGCGCGGCCGCACGCGCGTCAGGCGTCCCGCGGACACGACGAGGGCCGCCCGCGCATGGCGGACGGCCCTCGTCGTGATGCGGCGGGATCAGCCGCGGATGTACGTCTCCAGCTCCGGGATGCGGAGCTTCGCCAGGCACTTCTTCTCGATCTGGCGCACGCGCTCGCGCGTGACGCCGAGCTGCTGGCTCACGTAGGCGAGCGAGCGGGGCTCGAGGCCGGCGAGTCCGAAGCGCATGCGCACGACCTCGGCGTCGCGCTCGGCGAGCCCGTCGATGAGGCGCGTGACGTGCGCGGCCATGAGCTGCTGCGTCACCACGTCGATGGGCTGCGTGACGTCCGCGTCCTCGATGAGGTCGGCCATCTCGGTGTCGCCGTCGCCGCCGCTGCCGCCCACGAGGACCTGCAGCGACATGGGCTCCTGCGCGCGGTCGAGCAGGTACCGCACCTTGGTGACGGGCGTGTCCGACTCGCGGGCGATCTCCTCCATGGAGGGGTCGCGCCCGAGCTCCACCGCGAGCTCGCGCTGCACGGCGTTGATGCGGTTGATGTGCTCCACCGTGTGCACGGGGATCCGGATGGTGCGGCTCGTGTCGGCCATGCCCCGGGTGATGGACTGCTTGATCCACCACGACGCGTAGGTCGAGAACTTGAAGCCGGCCTGGTAGTCGAACTTCTCGACCGCCCGGACGAGGCCCATGTTGCCCTCCTGGATCAGGTCGAGGAACGGCAGGCCGCGGCCCGTGTAGCGCTTGGCGATGCTGACGACCAGGCGCAGGTTCGCGTTGACGAGGTGCTGCTTGGCGCGCATCCCGTCCTGGGCGAGCGTCTGGTACTCCCGGCGCTCCGCTGAGGTGAGGTCGGTGCGGGTGTCCAGCACCTCCTGCGACAGCACGCCCACCTCGATGCGACGGGCGACGGTCACCTCCTGCTCTGCGGTGAGCAGCGGGACACGGCCGATCTGTCGGAGGTAGTCCTTGACGGCGTCGGTGCTGGCGCCGGGGGTGACGAGCGAGGGCTCGGGGAGGTCGGAATCCGCGTAGGGATCGACGGGGCGGACGGACTCGACCTGGTCGAGCTCGGCGTCGGTGGTGGTCTCTGCGGCCGTGGGCCTGGTCGGTGTCATCGTCATGGTGCCCGTTCCTTCCGTGCCGTCGCGGACGGCATCGTCATGCGGGCCCGCGCCCGTGGGACGGGGGTCTCTGCGAGGTCCCGTTCTCTACGGGGCTCTCGCTGGGAGGCCGTGTCCCGGCCTCGAGCACCTAACTTAGCGCGCGATTCCTTTGGGGCCCAAACGTTCGTATACGCACGTAACATCCGGTCGGCACCGGTCCCGAGAGGCCGGCCCCCACCGGTGTACCCGATCGTATTGGGGACTAATGATTAGCGCAGGGGGTTGCGCGGGATCCTCGGCGGTTGTACATCTGCCCGCCACCTACACTTGACGGGTGGTCGCCTCACGAATCCATCTCGTCCGTCACGGCGAGGTGCACAACCCGCACGGAGTCCTCTACGGACGGATCCCGGGTTACGGCCTCTCCGAGCTCGGCCACCGCATGGCGGACGCCGCCGCCCGCGCGCTCGAGGAGGAGGGCGCACCCGTGAACCGGGTCATCGCCTCGCCCCTGCAGCGCGCCCAGGAGTCCGCCGCCCCGTGGGCCGAGCGCTTCGCCCTCGAGGTCGCCACCGACGAGCGCGTCATCGAGCCCACCAACCGCTTCGAGGGATCCCGCTTCCCCTCGCCCGCGCGCCTCGCGCGCTCGCCGCGCCTCTGGCCGCTCGTCGTCGACCCGGTGAAGCCGAGCTGGGGCGAGCCCTACCGCTCCATCGCCGCGCGCATGGCCGACGCGGTCAAGGCCGCGTACCGCTCCGTGCCCGACGGCGACGTCGTCATCGTGAGCCACCAGCTCCCCATCTGGATGGTGCACCTCTCCCTCGCGGGCGAGCGCCTCTTCCACGACCCGCGCCAGCGCCGCTGCGCGCTCTCGAGCATCACCACGGTCGAGCGCGTCGGCGACCGGTTCGTCGAGACGGGCTACATCGACGCGGCGGCCGGTCTGTCCGACCTCGCCGTCGACCAGGGGGCCGTGTGATGCCCGGCATCCGCCGTCGCAGCATCCTCGCCGCCGCCGCATCCAGCGTGCTGGCCGCGGTCGCCCTCTCGGGCTGCACCGAGGATCCGCTCGCCGCCGAGTTCCGCGCGGGCGACAACAAGAGGTACATCGCCGGCGACGGCACCTTCACCGAGGTCCCGCTCGCCGAGCGCGCGGACCCCGTCGACTTCGCCGGCACGCTGTCGGACGGCACGGAGATCACCTCGGCCGACTATCGCGGATCCGTCACGGTCATCAACTTCTGGTACGCCGAGTGCCCGCCGTGCCGCCTCGAGGCGAAGGACCTGCAGGCCGCGAGCGAGGAGCACGCGGCCGACGGCGTCGAGTTCCTCGGCGTCAACACCCGCGACCAGCGGCCGAACGTCGACTCGTTCGACAAGACGTACGGCATCACCTACCCGTCCGTCCTCGACGTCGAGGACACCTCCATGCAGCTCGCCTTCGCCGGCACCATCGCGCCGAACGCCGTGCCCGCCACCCTCGTGCTCGACCGCCAGGGGCGCGTCGCCTCGCGCGTGCTCGGGCAGATCGACCCCGGGGTGCTCCGCACGCTGGTGAAGGACACCGTCGCCGAGGCGGCGGGGTAGGTGGACCAGATCCAGAGCGTCCTCTCCGGGCAGCTCCTCGTGGCGGTGCCGCTCGCGCTGCTCGCGGGGCTGGTCTCGTTCGCGTCGCCCTGCGTGCTGCCCCTCGTGCCCGGCTACCTCGGGTACATCGGCGGCATGGCGGAGGCGAAGGGCGGATCCGCGACGCGTCGCCGCCTCCTGCTCGGCACCGCGCTGTTCGTGCTCGGCTTCTCCGCGGTCTTCATCCTCACCACCCTCGTCTCCGCGACGGCCGGGTTCTGGCTCATGCGCTGGCAGGACGTCATCACGCGGATCCTCGGCGTCGTGCTCATCGTGATGGGCCTCGTCTTCACCGGTCGGCTCGGGTTCCTCCAGCGTCAGGTGAAGAGCTCGTGGCGCCCGGCGACCGGGCTCGCGGGCGCACCGCTGCTCGGCGTCGTGTTCGGCATCGGCTGGGCGCCCTGCATCGGCCCGACCCTCGCCGTCGTCATCTCCATGAGCCTCACCTCGGCCGACGCGGGCCGCGGCGTGCTGCTCGGCGTCGCCTACTGCATCGGGCTCGGCGTGCCGTTCCTCCTCGTGGCCCTCGGGCTCGGCTGGATGACGCGCACCGTCGGGTTCCTCCGCCGCCACATCCGCACCGTCAACCTCGTCGGGGGAGCGCTGCTCGTCCTCACCGGCGTGCTCATGGTCTCCGGCCTCTGGTCGGCGTGGATGCTCCAGCTCCAGGGGGTGATCGCCTCGTATGTCCCGGCCATCTGACCACGTCGACTCCCCGCGGCAGGCGCCGCGCGAGGGGGCGCCGATCACGCAGCCCAAGCTCGGCTTCCTCGGCACGCTGCGCTGGTTCTGGCGGCAGCTCACGAGCATGCGCACCGCGCTGTTCCTGCTGCTGCTGCTCGCGTTCGCGGCGATCCCCGGATCCCTCGTGCCGCAGCGCAGCTCCGACCCGAACGGCGTCACGCAGTTCCGCGCGGACAACCCGGACCTCTACCCCGTCCTCGACAAGCTGCAGGTGTTCGACACCTACAGCTCGGTGTGGTTCTCCTCCATCTACCTGCTGCTGTTCATCAGCCTCATCGGCTGCGTCGTGCCGCGCGCCAAGCACCACTTCGACGCGCTCCGCCAGGCGCCGCCGAAGACGCCCGCGCGGCTCTCGCGCCTCGCCGGGTACACGACGCGCACCACGACGGCGGATCCGGTCGACGCCGTCCGCCAGGCGCGCGCGCTGCTCAAGCGCCAGCGGTATCGCACGGTCCTCGTCGACGACGCGTCGGCCGCGGGCGGCGTGCTCTCCGTCTCGGCGGAGCGCGGCTACCTGCGCGAGACCGGCAACCTCGTCTTCCACTCCGCGCTCGTCGGGATCCTCGTCACGGTGGGCATCGGCGGCGGCTTCGGCTACTCCGGGCAGAAGGTGCTCGTGGAGGGGCAGTCGTTCGTCAACACGCTGTCCACCTTCGACTCGTTCAACCCGGGCCGCTTCTTCGACGACTCGGCGCTCACGCCGTACCGGGTCAAGCTCGACGCCCTGCACGTGCAGTACGAGCAGGAGAACCCGAACGCCATCGGCCAGCCGCTCGACTTCACGGCCGACGTGACCGCCGACGTGCCGGGCGGCGAGCCGCAGGACCGCGAGGTCAAGGTCAACGACCCGCTCGCCATCGGCGGCACCGACATGTACCTGCTCGGCAACGGCTACGCGCCGCACGTGACGGTGCGGGATCCCGCGGGCACGGTCGTGTACAGCGCCGACGTGCCGTTCCTGCCGCAGGACGCGAAGCTCACGTCGCTCGGCGTCGTCAAGGTGCCGGACGGGCTGCGCGAGCAGGTCGGCATGCTCGGCTTCTTCTACCCGACGCAGGGCGCGGAGAAGGCGCCGTACTTCTCCTCCTACCCGGACCTCGACAACCCGCTGCTGACGCTCAACGTCTACACGGGCGACCTCGGGATCGACGGCGGCGTGCCGACATCGGTGTACACGCTCGACACCGGGGACCTCACGCAGCTCACCGGCGGCACGACGGGCGTCCGGTCCATCGAGCTGGCGCCCGGCCAGACGGCGGACCTGCCGGACGGGCTCGGCAGCGTGAGCCTCGACTCCGTGCCGCGCTTCGTCTCCTTCGACGTGCACCACGACCCGACGCAGCGCTGGGTGCTGCTGTTCGCGATCCTCGTGCTCGGCGGCCTGCTCACCTCCCTCTTCGTGCCGCGTCGGCGCGTGTGGGTGAAGGCGGTGCCGCAGGCCGACGGATCCACGACCCTCGAGTACGCCGGGCTCGCCCGCGGCGAGGACCCCACGCTGGAGGCCGCGGTCGCGGCCCTGGCGGACAAGCACGCGGCCGGCCTCTCGCCGGGTGCGATGTCAGATCCGGAAGTTAGGCTCCACTCGTGAACACGGCCATGCTCGACGACGTCTCCCTCATCGCGCTCCTCGTCGCGATGGGCCTCTACGCGGCCGCGTTCATCGCGTTCGCCCTCGACCTCGCGCGGCGCTCCGCGCTCGTCGCGGACGCGGCCACCGCCGCCGCGCGCCAGCCGTCCGCAGTGGGTGCCACCGCCGCGCGCCGCGGCGGCACGGCCACCATCGAGCGCGACCCTGCGTCGTCGGGCCGCGACCGCGCCGCGACCGGGCCGGACGCGCCCGTCGCCGCCGGCCGCTCGATCAGCCTCAACGTCGCCATGGTGCTGCTCGTCGTCGGGTTCGTCGTGCACGCCGTGTCCACCGTCCTCCGCGGCCTCGCGGCCTCGCGGGTCCCGTGGGCGAACATGTACGAGTTCGCCATGACGGGCACGCTGCTCATCCTCAGCGTCTACCTCATCGTGCTCACGCGGCGCGACCTGCGCTTCCTCGGCACCTTCGTCACGGGTCTCGTCCTCATCCTGCTGGGCGTCGCCGTCGTGCAATACCGCGTCGAGGTGGCGCCGCTGCCGCCGTCGCTGCAGTCGTACTGGCTCGTGATCCACGTCTTCGTGGCCGCGCTCGGCACGGGCTTCTTCGCCCTGGCGTTCGCGCTCTCGGGAGTGCAGCTGCTGCAGTTCCGTCGCGAGTCGCTCGCCGCCGACGCGAAGGCCGCCAAGATGCGCTTCCTCGCCACGCTGCCCGACTCCGTCACGCTCGAGTCGATGGCCTACCGCCTCAACATCGTGGGCTTCATCTTCTGGACCTTCACGCTCATGGCCGGCGCCGTCTGGGCCGAGCGCGCATGGGGTCGCTACTGGGGGTGGGACACCAAGGAGGTCTGGACCTTCATCATCTGGGTGCTCTACGCCGGGTACATCCACGCGCGGGCCACGCGCGGCTGGCGCGGATCGCGCTCCGCGTGGCTGGCCATCATCGGGTTCTCCGCCGTCATGTTCAACTTCGGCGTCGTCAACGTGTTCTTCAAGGGCCTGCACACCTACAGCGGGCTGTAGGCCGGCGGCCCGCGCTCAGTCCTGGGCGCGGGCGAGCACGGCGTGCGTGCGGCGGATCCGGTCGAGCCACCAGGCGCTGCGGTCGGCGCCCGCCGCGTGGGCGTCGAGGAGGCGCGGGTCGGGCGTCACGCGGCGCACGGGGATCCGGCCGTCGACCGGCACGAGCGGCTCCGCCACGACGTCCTCGACGAAGAGCGAGACGGTGCCGAGGCCGCAGTCGTAGGGCAGCTCGGGGATCGCCGCCGCGAGGTGCGCGGCCATCGCGATGCCGACGCTCGTGTCGAGGGCGCTCGAGACGACGACGGGCAGGCCCGCCTCCTCCGTGATCCGCAGGGCGCGGTGGATCCCGCCGAGCGGCTGCGCCTTGATGACGAGCAGGTCGGCGGCGCCGGCCCGCGCGACCCGCAGCGGGTCATCGGCCTTGCGCACGCTCTCGTCGGCGGCGATCGGCACGCCCAGGTGGTGGATCCGCTCGCGCAGCTCCGCGAGCTCCTCCACGGTCGCGCACGGCTGCTCCACGTACTCGAGGTCGTGCTCGGCGAGGGCGTGGATCGCGTGCTCGGCCTCGTCGACGTTCCAGGCCGCGTTGGCGTCGATCCGCACGCGGCCCGCGGGTCCGAGCACGCGGCGGACCTCGGCGACGCGCGCCACGTCGTCCGCGAGCACCGTGCCGCGCTCGGCGACCTTGACCTTCGCGGTGCGGCAGCCGGGGAACCGCGCCAGCACCTCGGCGACGCGGGCGGCCTCGACGGCCGGGATCGTCGCGTTCACGAGCACGTGGTCGCGCAGAGGAGCGGGCGGCGCCGTCCAACCGAAGTCGATCGCGGCCGCGAGCCAGGCCGCGGACTCGGCGTCGTCGTACTCCGCGAACGGCGAGAACTCCGTCCAGCCGAGCGGGCCCTCGATCAGCACCGCCTCGCGGACGTCGAGGCCGCGGAAGCGCGTGCGGAGCGGGAGGGCGACGACGCGGGCGGTGTCGAGGAGGTCGTCGAGGGCGGGGAGCATGGATCCAGCCTCGCACCCGCGGGCGGTCGGCGGGGCGCCGCCTAGGCTGGGCGCATGGTGAAGCAGGTCTCCGACATCCACGATCCCACCCGCTGGCGCGACGTCCCCCTCGCGGAGGGCTTCACCGACATCACGTACCACCACGACCTCACGGGCCGCATCGCGCGGATCGCGTTCGACCGCCCCGAGGTGCGGAACGCCTTCCGCCCGCGCACGGTCGACGAGCTGTACCAGGCGCTCGACGACGCGCGTCAGGATCCGCGGATCGGCGTGGTGCTCCTCACCGGCAACGGCCCGAGCCCGAAGGACGGCGGCTGGGCGTTCTGCAGCGGCGGCGACCAGCGGATCCGCGGCCGCGACGGCTACAAGTACGCCGAGGGCGAGACCGCGGAGGGCGTCGACCCGGCGCGCGCGGGGCGTCTCCACATCCTCGAGGTGCAGCGGCTCATCCGCTTCATGCCGAAGGTCGTCATCGCGGTCGTGCCCGGCTGGGCGGCGGGCGGCGGGCACTCGCTGCACGTCGTGTGCGACCTCACGATCGCCTCCGCCGAGCACGGCCGGTTCAAGCAGACCGATGCCGACGTCGGGTCCTTCGACGGCGGGTACGGATCCGCGTACTTCGCCCGGCAGGTCGGCCAGAAGGCCGCGCGCGAGGTGTTCTTCCTCGCCGAGGAGCACAGCGCCCAGCGCATGTACGAGATGGGCGCCGTGAACCGCGTCGTGCCGCACGCCGAACTCGAGGCCACCGCGCTGGGGTGGGCCGAGACGATCCTCGGGAAGTCGCCCACCGCGATCCGCATGCTCAAGTACGCCTTCAACGCGGTGGACGACGGCATGGTCGGCCAGCAGGTGTTCGCGGGCGAGGCCACGCGCCTCGCCTACGGCACGGACGAGGCCGTCGAGGGGCGCGACTCCTTCCTCGAGAAGCGCGCGCCCGACTGGTCGCCGTTCCCGTGGCAGTTCTGA
>NZ_QWGT01000067.1 GCF_003576405.1 Clavibacter lycopersici | reverse complement strand
GGGGACGCCGGCCGGGACGCCGGGGATGCCGTCGCCCGTGACGCCGGCGGACTCGCCGGGGCCGAGCACGCGGGGCAGGCCGACGACGCGGCCGAGGGCGCGCTCCAGCAGGTCGAGGCGGTACTCCCCCGTCACGCTCGACCAGTAGGCGGTGCCGCTCGCGTCGGAGCGGTCGGTGGCGAGGGCGGCGAGGTCCGGGGATCCGACGCCGTGGCCGAGGAGGCGCCAGGTCAGCCAGTCGTGCGGGAGGGCGACGGCGGCGACGCGGGCGGCGTTCTCGGGTTCGGCGTCGCGCAGCCAGCGGAGCTTGGTGGCGGTGAAGGACGCGACCGGGACGACGCCCGTGGCGCTCGCCCAGGCGTCGGCGCCCAGCTCGTCGCGGAGGTCGGCGGCGGCCTGTGCGGATCGCGTGTCGTTCCAGAGCAGCGCGTCGCGGACGACCGCCCCCTGCTCGTCGAGGCAGACCATGCCGTGCTGCTGGCCGCCGATCGAGATGGCGGCGACGTCGTCGAGGCCGCCCGCGTCGGCGACGGCGGCGAGGAGCGCGTCCCACCAGTGCGCGGGATCCACCTCCGTGCCGTCGGGGTGGGACGCGCGCCCGGAGCGCACCAGGGCGCCCGTGTCGAGGTCGCGGACGACCACCTTGCAGCTCTGCGTGGAGGAGTCGATGCCTGCTACGAGTGTCTTCGTTGTCACGATCAACATATTAGGGGGCGTCCTAAGCTGGTCGCGCACCGGCGGGAGTGGTGGAATCGGTAGACACGCAGGATTTAGGTTCCTGTGCTTTCGAGCGTGAGGGTTCAAGTCCCTTCTCCCGCACCAGCGACGCAGGCCCAGGACGGGCCTCCGTCCGCCGCGACGCTCCCCCCGCAGCAAGGAGCACGCAGTGGACGAACGCCTCCGCCTCTGGACCGAGCCGACTCCCGTGCACCCGGTCCCCCGCCTCGCCGAGGCGCTCGGACTGCACCCCGAGCAGCTCCTGATGAAGCGGGACGACCTCATCGGCTGGGGCGGCGGCGGGAACAAGGCGCGCAAGCTCGAGCACTCGCTCGGACGGGCCGTCGCGCGCGGGGCCACCACCGTGGTCACGACGGGCGCCGCGCAGAGCAACCACGCGCGCATGACCGCGGCCGCCGGCGCGTCGCTCGGCCTCGACGTCGTGCTGGTGCTCGAGGGCCACGAGGTGGCCGCGCGCGGCAACGTGCTGCTCGACGGGCTGTTCGGCGCGCGCATCGCGTGGTCGGGCGACGAGGACGCGGAGGCGCGCGCCGCGTCCGTCGTCGCGGAGCTCGAGGCAGCTGGCACGCGCGTGCACCGCGTGGCGTTCGGCGGGTCGGACGCGCACTCGGTGCAGGGCTTCGTCGACGCGGGGCACGAGCTCACCGGGCAGGTCGGCGAGGTCGACCACGTGGTCGTCGCGCTCGGCTCCGGCGGCACGATGGCCGGCCTCGTCGAGTCGCTGGGCCCGGAGCGCGTCCTCGGCGTGCACTGCGGCGCCGTCGCCGAGCCGCGCGCCGTGGTCGCGGGGTTCCTCGCGGAGCGCGACACGCGGATCCGGGCGGACGCCCTGCGCATCGACGATCGCCGTGTCGGCCCCGGCTACGCGCACCTCACCGACGAGGCGCGCGCCGCGCTCGCGCTCGTCGCGCGCACGACCGGGATCCTCCTCGACCCCACGTACACGGCCCGGGCGGCGGCGGGTCTGGCGGCCGCGGTCCGCGACGGATCCATCGGGCCGGACGACCGCGTCGTCCTCTGGCACTCGGGCGGCGTGCCGGGTCTGTTCGGCCACGCCGAGCTCGGCGCCTGACCTGCGCCGCGGCCCCCGACCGGGGGTGTCCGGGACTCGGCGCGCTGACGGCGGCTGCCGATACTCTGTGCTCTGCCACAGGTCGCCCCGCTCATCCGTCGCGACCCACCACGACTGGAGCCCCACGTGCACCCCCAGCTCTTCGACTTCCTCGACTCGACGACCCTCATCGAGTCGTTCGGGGGATTCGCCCTCATCGGGATCTGCCTCATCATCTTCGCCGAGACGGGCCTGCTCTTCGGCTTCCTCTTCCCCGGTGACACGCTCCTCGTCATCGCCGGGCTGACGCTCCCCGGCATCACCGGCATCGACATCTGGTGGGTCTGCCTCGCGATCGCCTTCTCGGCGTTCGCGGGCGGCGAGGTCGGCTACCTCATCGGGCACAAGGCGGGGCCCAAGGTCTTCGAGCGCAAGGACTCGGGCATCTTCAGCCGGCAGAACGTCGTGCGCACCAACGCGTTCTTCGCGCGCTTCGGCGGGCTCGCCGTCATCGCGGCGCGGTTCGTCCCCATCGTCCGCACCTTCGCGCCCATCGCCGCGGGGGTCGGCCACATGGACTACCGCAAGTACTCCTTCTACAACGCGGTCGGCGCCCTCATCTGGGGCGCGGGCCTCACCTTCCTGGGCCACCTCCTCAACGGCTTCCCGCCCATCCGCGACTTCGTCACCCACTACATCGACTACGTGCTCCTCGGCGCCGTCGTCGTCACGCTCGTGCCCACGGCGATCCACTTCCTCCGCGCCCGCAAGCACGCGCGCGACGAGGAGGCGGCCGGCATCCGCCACGACGGCGAGGACCTCGCGCTCGCACCGGAGAACTTCGACCAGGACCCGTCGAACGACCCGCGCCGCTGAGGAGACGCCCGCGGGCGTGCTCGGGCCGCGTGATCCGCGGCCGCTCGGGGACCCGCCCGGTCAGACGTGGTGCCGGTGCTCGTGCCCGGCGTGCTCCTCGGGCTCCAGCTGGAACGTGCTGTGCTCGACGTCGAAGTGGTCGTCGAGGCACCCGGACAGCCGGTCGAGCAGCTCGCCCGTGCGGCCGTCGCGGAAGACCTCCTGCTCCACGACGACGTGGGCGGTGAAGACGGGAGAACCCGAGGTGATCGCCCACACGTGCACGTCGTGCACCGCGGTGACGCCAGGGGTCTCGAGCAGGTGCGCGCGGATCCGCTCGGGCTCGGTGCCCACCGGCGTGGACTCGTTCAGCACGCGCACGACGTCGCGCAGCAGCACGGCCGCACGCGGCACGATGAGCGCCGCGATCACGAGCGACGCGATGGCGTCCGCGCGGGCGAAGCCGGTGACCGCGATGACGACGCCCGCGGCGATGGTGGCGACGGATCCGAACGCGTCGCCGAGCACCTCGAGGTAGGCGCCGCGCATGTTGATCGACCGCCCCGCTCCCCCGCGCAGCACGAGCAGCGCCGCGATGTTGGCGACCAGGCCGATTCCGGCGGCGAGCAGCATGATCCCGGGATCTACCTCGGGGCCCTCGGGCGCGAGCAGCCGCTGCACGCCCTGCACCGCGACGTAGACGGCGACGCCCGCGAGGATCAGGCCGTTGACGAGGGCGCCGAGCACCTCACCGCGCTGGAATCCGAAGGTGTGCCGGTCGGTCGCGGGGCGCGCGGCGACGAGGGTGGCGACCAAGGCGACGCCGAGGCCGAGCAGGTCGCTGGTCATGTGGCCGGCGTCGGCGAGGAGCGCGAGCGATCCGGAGAGGAGCGCGCCCACGACCTCGACGACGAGGACCGTGGCCGTGATCGCGATGGCGACGACGAGGCGACGACGGTCGGTCGTGGCCGCGCCGTGGTCGTGCGATCCGGAGCCCATGCGACCACCGTACGGGCGTGCGGGGCCGGGGACCCAGCTGGCGCCGCAGTCGGGAACGAGTCCCGCTCTCAGCAGGGTCGGGAGGGCGTCTCAGGCCTCGCCGAGCATCTCCCGCCTGACCACGGGCATGATCGCGTCGAACGCCAGCGCACGGTGGCTGACGCGGTTCTTCTCGTCCGCGCTGAGGGCCGCGGCGCTCGCGCCGCCGGTGACCGGGCGGAAGATCGGGTCGTAGCCGAAGCCTCCCCCGCCCGCGACCTCGCGGAGCACGGCTCCCTCCCACACGCCGACCGCGGTGCGCTCGACGAGCCCGTCGGCGGTGGGGACGACGAGGGCCGCCGCGCACGTGAAGCGGGCGCCGCGATGGGCGTCCGGCACGTCGGACAGCTGCCAGAGCAGGAGCTCGAGGTTCTCGCGGCTGTCGCGCGACGGGCCCGACCAGCGCGCCGAGAAGATCCCGGGCGCCCCGCCGAGGACGTCGACGCCGATGCCGGAGTCGTCCGCCAGCGCGGCGTGGCCCGTGTGCCGGGCGGCCGCACGCGCCTTGATCAGCGCGTTCTCCTCGAAGGTCGTGCCGTCCTCCACGGGCTCCGGTCCGTCGTATGCGACGAGGTCTATGCCGTCGAGGCGCGCACCGAGGATCCGGCGCAGCTCCTCGACCTTGTGGGCGTTGTGGGTGGCGAGCACGAGCGGGATCACGCGCGTCCCCCTCAGCGCCCGAGCGCCTGCGCCTGCAGCGCGGTGAGCGCGGTGCCGCCGCCGAGCGCGAGGTCGAGCAGGGCGTCGAGCTCGGCGCGGTCGAACGGCGCGCCCTCGGCGGTGCCCTGCACCTCGACGAAGGATCCGCTTCCCGTCATCACGACGTTCATGTCGGTCTCGGCGCGCACGTCCTCCACGTAGGCGAGGTCGAGCAGGGGCTTCCCGTCGACGATGCCGACCGACACCGCGGCGACGCTGTCCTTCAGCGGCGTGGCGCGCTGCGCGATGAACTTCTTCTCCCGGCCCCACTCGAGCGCGTCGGCGAGGGCGACGTAGGCGCCCGTGATCGCGGCGGTGCGCGTGCCGCCGTCCGCCTGGAGCACGTCGCAGTCGATGACGATCGTGTTCTCGCCGAGGGCCTTCATGTCGACGACCGCGCGGAGGCTGCGGCCGATGAGGCGCGAGATCTCGTGCGTGCGACCGCCGACCTTGCCCTTGACGGCCTCGCGGTCCATGCGCTCGTTCGTGGCGCGCGGCAGCATCGCGTACTCGGCCGTGACCCAGCCCTGGCCGCTCCCGGCCTTCCAGCGCGGGACCCGGTTCGTGAACGACGCGGTGCAGAGCACGCGCGTGCGGCCGAAGGAGATGAGGGCGGATCCCTCGGCCTGCTCGCTCCAATTCCGCTCGATGGTGATCTCGCGCAGCTGGTCGGCGGCGCGGCCGTCGTGGCGGGGGGTGTCGTCGGTCATGTGCGGCCTCAGCTCGGGTCGGGGGTGGACGGGGTGCCGTGCGCGTCCGACGGCGTCGCCGAATCCGGTCGCGTCCGGCGGGGAAGGGGGATGGCGCCCGTCTCGACGAGCTCCACGTGGGTGACGCCCGAGCCGAGCATGCGGTGCGCGAGCGTCTCGAAGTCGGACGCGCTGCCGCCGGTGGCCTCGTAGCGGATCACGGGCGGCGCGTCGGAGCGGCGCTCGAGGCCCGCGGACACGAGCTCCCGGTACACGTCCTTGGCGGTCTCGGTGTCGCTGGAGACGAGGGTCACGTCGGGGCCCATGAGGAGCGAGATCGCGCCCTCGAGGAACGGGTAGTGGGTGCAGCCGAGCACGAGCGTGTCCACGCCCGCGGCGCGGAGGGGCGCCAGGTACTCCTCGGCGGCCGCCATCAGCTCGGGGCCGGAGGTCTCGCCGCGCTCGACGAACTCGACGAAGCGGGGCGCCTCCGCGGAGGTCAGCTCGAGGTGCGGCGCGGCGGCGAACGCGTCGTCGTAGGCGCGGCTCGTGACGGTGGCGTGCGTGGCGATGACGCCGACCCGGTGGTTGCGCGTGACGCTCACGGCCGTGCGGACGGCCGGCTGGATCACCTCGACCACGGGGATGTCGTAGCGCTCGCGGGCGTCGCGCAGCATCGCCGCGGACGCCGTGTTGCACGCGATGACGAGCATCTTGACGCCGCGCTCGACCAGGTCGTCGAGCACCGCGAGCGCGTAGCGGCGGACGTCCGCGATGGGCTTGTCGCCGTAGGGCGTGTGCGCGGTGTCGCCGATGTAGATGATGGACTCGCGCGGCAGGAGGGTGGCGACCGCACGGGCGACCGTGAGTCCGCCGACGCCGGAGTCGAAGATCCCGATCGGCGCGTCGCTCATCCCGCCAGCCTACCGGCGGGCCCGGACGCGGCCGGAGCCGGCGGCACGCGCCCGGGCGTCACAGCGAGCGCCGCGCGTCCTCCTGGGCGACCAGCTCCGGCAGGTCCTTCAGGCGCTTCAGCCCCGCGAGCGGCTGGGCCATGCGCGCGTTGCCGCGGAGCCGCTCCTGGTTGCGGTCGAGGAACCACCAGTAGCCGGCCGTGTACGGGCACGCCGTGGGACCGACGCGCACCTTCGGGTCGAACGGGCAGCCGCCGCAGTGGTCCGACATGCGGTCGATGTAGGCGCCGCCGCCCGCGTACGGCTTCGTCGCCATGCGGCCGCCGTCGGCGTGCAGCGCCATGCCGACGACGTTGGCCGGCATGACCCACGGCGTGCCGTCGACGAACGAGTCGATGAACCAGTCATTCATGGCCCGCGGGTCGTAGCCGCGCTGGAGGGCGAGGTTGCCGAGGATCATGAGCCGCTCGATGTGGTGCGCCCAGCCGTGCGTGCGCACCTTGTCGACCACGTGGGAGAGGCAGGCCGCCTCGATGCCGGACGCGTCGAGCTCCTGCAACGCGGTCGGCACGCCTCGGCGCGCGGCGAGCCGGTTCTGCGTCGTGTAGTCGTCCTCGAAGGCCCAGTAGAGGTGCCACACGTAGTCGCGCCAGCCCATGATCTGCCGCACGATGCCCTCGACGCTCTGGATGGGCGCGCGCCCGGCGGCGTGCTCGGCCGTGATGCGCTCGATGACGTCCGCCGGATCCAGGACGCCCATGTTCATGGTGGCGCTGAGGAGCGAGTGCGCCATGGTCCAGTCGCCGGCCAGCGACGCGTCCTCGAACGGGCCGAAGTCGTTGAGGCGGCTGGCCACGAAGTCGTCGAGCGCCAGGCGCCCCTCCTCCGGAGTGACCGCGAACCGACGCGGACCGTCCTCTCCGACGAAGCGCATGAGCCCCTTCCGCTCCCACTCGTCGAGGTCGGCGCGGACCTCGGCGTCGATGTCGTCCTCCTCGGGCCACCACGGCTCGGGCAGCCCCAGGGTGGCGGCGCCCTTCGGCGGGCGCTCGCGGTTGTCGTGGTCGTAGTTCCACCGGCCGCCGACGGGATCGTCGCCGTCCATGAGGATGCCGGTGCGGGCGCGGGACCACCGGTAGAAGTCCTCCATGACGAGGCGGTTCGACGTGCGGCCCGCCATCCACTCGGCGAACTCCTGCTCGCTGGTGACGAAGCCGCGGCTCGGCAGCACATCCGCGCCGATCTCCGTGACGAGGCGGCGGAGTCCGCGGGATGTCGGGTCGATGACCTCGAGGTCGTCCCGGCCCGTGACGACGTCCCGGTAGTGCTCCACCTGGTGGAACTCGACGCGGTCGCCCAGAGCGCGGGCGCGGTGCCGGATGCCGGAGAGGATGAGGTGGGCCTTGGCCCGGTGGTACGGCCGCCGCGCGAGCAGGCCCCGCGACTCGATGAGCAGCATCGGCCCGCCGTCGTCGAAGTGGTCGCCCAGCTGGTCGGCGAGGATCCATCGGGTGCGCTGCATGGCTCGACCCTAGGCCGGACCCCCGTCACCGGCGCGGGCCGTGCGCCACGCGGATCGGACCGCCGCCGGGACGCCGCCCTAGGCTGGGCGGGTGACCCAGGCGACCTCCCTCCTCACCGACCGGTACGAGCTGACGATGCTCGACGCAGCCCTCAAGGCCGGCACCCACGACCGCGAGTGCGTGTTCGAGTGCTTCGCCCGGCGCCTCCCGAGCGGCCGGCGCTTCGGCGTCGTCGCGGGCACGGGACGCCTGCTGGAGCTCATCCGCGACTTCCGCTTCGGCGACGCCGAGCTCGAGTACCTGCGGTCGGAGCGGATCGTCGGCGACGAGGCGCTCACCTGGCTCGCCGACTACCGCTTCCGCGGCCGCATCACCGGCTACCGCGAGGGCGAGGTGTACTTCCCCGGATCGCCGCTGCTCACGGTCGAGGCGCCCTTCGCCGACGGCGTGATCCTCGAGACGCTCGTGCTCAGCGTCCTCAACTACGACTCCGCGGTCGCCAGCGCCGCGGCGCGCATGGTCCAGGTCGCGGGCGGCCGCCCGCTCGCCGAGATGGGATCCCGTCGCACGGGTGAGCGCTCCGCCGTCGCCGCCGCGCGCGCCGCCTTCATCGCGGGCTTCAGCGCGACCTCGAACCTCGAGGCGGGCCGCACGTGGGGCGTGCCGACGATGGGGACCGCCGCCCACTCCTTCACGCTCCTGCACGACACCGAGGAGCAGGCGTTCCGGGCGCAGGTCGAGGCGCTCGGCGCGGGCACGACCCTGCTCGTGGACACCTACGACGTGCGGCAGGGCGTGGAGACCGCGGTCCGCGTGGCCGGCACCGGGCTCGGGGCCGTCCGGCTCGACTCGGGCGACCTCCCGGTGCTCGTCGGCGAGGTGCGCGCGCAGCTCGACGCGCTCGGGGCCACGGGGACGCGGATCACCGTCACGAACGACCTCGACGAGCACGGCATCGCCGGCCTCGCCGCGTCGCCCGTGGACTCCTACGGCGTCGGGACCTCGCTCGTCACCGGATCCGGCGCCCCGGCGGCCGGCATGGTCTTCAAGCTCGTCGCCCACCGCGAGGCGGGCGGCGACGGCGAGTGGGTGGCCGTCGCCAAGAGGTCGACGGGCAAGCAGAGCCGCGGCGGCCTCAAGGGCGCGCTGCGGCGGCACGACGGCGCGGGCGTCGCCACCACGGAGCTCGTCACCGTCGGGCCGCACCCGGAGCCGCTGCCCGGCGATCGCGACCTCGTCGTCACGCTGGCGGAGAGCGGAGAGCCGGATCCGCGCTGGCTCGGCCGCGAGGGCACCGCCGCGGCGCGCGAGCACCACGCCCGCGTCGTGCGCGACCTCCCCGTGCAGGCGTTCCGCCTGCGCGCGGGCGACCCGGCGATCCCGACCGAGGAGGGCACGACCGCCTGACGCGGATCGCGCGGGGAGGGTCCTACTCGGGCTTCATGTTCTCGTAGATGCGCTTGCAGTCGGGGCAGACCGGGAACTTCTCCGGGTCGCGGCCGGGCAGCCACTTCTTGCCGCAGAGCGCCTTCACGGGCTTGCCGCTGATCGCGGACTCGAGGATCTTGTCCTTCTTCACGTAGTGCGAGAAGCGCTCGTGATCCCCGGGCTCGATCGTCTCCTGCTCGAGGAGCTCCTCGAGCTCGCGGTCGAGGGTGTCGGTGCCGCCGCCCTGCGCGGGACGGCCGGGGTCCTGTTCGATGCTGAGGATGACCATGGGGCCAGTCTACTTTTCCCGTGCGCGGGAACCGCAGGCGCAGGTCCGGGGTCTCAGTGGCGCTGCGCGAAGGCGAGGAGCTCGGGGCCGCGCCGCTCGAAGACGCGGCCTCCGCCGACGACGCCCGCCGCGAGCGTCACGACGCCGATGCCCAGCCCGACGACGAGCGACCAGACGGGGTACGCGCCGCCGTGGAGGAGCCCCATCCAGCCGAGCCAGACCGACGGCAGCGCGAGCACGACCGTGGCGAGGAACGTGAGCGTGGGCACGGTGGATCCACCGGCGCTCACGGTCTGCGGCGCGTGGAACGGGCTGTCGCCGGGGCGCGACGCGGGGTACGGGAACCGCGCGGAGAAGAACGAGGAGAGCCCGGCTCCGACGAGCAGGACGCCGCCGCTGACGCCGATGACGGACGGCAGGACGGACCCGTCG
This sequence comes from Clavibacter lycopersici, assembly GCF_003576405.1. Taxonomy (GTDB): domain Bacteria; phylum Actinomycetota; class Actinomycetes; order Actinomycetales; family Microbacteriaceae; genus Clavibacter; species Clavibacter lycopersici. Next base: position 2,813 of record NZ_QWGT01000067.1, on the reverse strand, counting down.
CCGAAGCCGAGCGCGCTGAGCGGCGCGCCGATCGCGACGAGCGGGATGCCGATCGCGAGGACGGGCACGAGCCGGCCGACGCGGTCCGCGGCCCCGCGGATGCCCGACACCACGTGCAGCCAGACCGCGGTGTGGTCGTGCGCGGTGTCGTTGTGCACGCTCCAGCCGAGGAACAGCGCCATCACGGGGAGCGGCACCAGAGCGAGGACGTGCGCGTCCACGTCGACGATCACGAGCGGGATCAGCAGCACGAGCGGGAGCACCGGGATGAGCACGAGCGTGGCGCGGTAGCGCGGGTCGCGGATCCAGTAGGTGACGCTGCGCGCGGCGACCGCCCCCGCGGGCGACGCTCCGAAGCGGCCGAACCAGCCGAGACCTGTCTGGGCGCGGCCTCCCACGGTGCGGTCGGGAGCGGTGAGCGCCCACGGCACGACGCGGATCCAGACGAGGGCCAGCACCGCCGCCGAGGCGACGGCCACGATGAGCATGCCGGCGGCTCCGCCCGCGTCGCCCGAGACTGCGGCGGCGGGAGCCGCCCAGGCCGCGCCGAGCGGGGTCCAGGAGATCGCGCCGAGCACGCCGCGCACGGGACGGAGCCCGTCGTCGAGGAGATCGGCCTGCGCGAGGGCGACGACCGCGGGCACGAGCAGCACGGCGACGAGGCCGGCCGCGAGACCCGTGGCCTCACGTGCCCGGCGGGTGCTGAGCAGGACGGACGCGAGGACCGTGCTGATCCGGGCGACGAGCACGCACGTGATGACGGCAGCGATCGCGGCGAGCACGGCGACGAGGGAGGTGACCGGATCGCGTGCCCAGGTGACCACGGTGGTCAGCGCCACGACCACGAGGATCGCGCCCGGGACGCTGACGACGGCCGCCGCGCCGAGCGCGAGGGCGAGGCGCCGCGGCTCGATGCCGTAGGGCGCGAAGCGGCGGGGATCCATGGCGTCCTCGGAGCCGAGCACGAGAGGGACGACGAGCGACCCGAGGACCACGAGGGCGCCGCCCGCCACGACCACGTCGCGCGCGGAGTCGACGTCGGCGTCGCGGAGGCCGGCCAGCGCGCCGACCGCCAGCACCATGACGAGGATCCCGTAGACGCCGGCGGCCACGAGCCCGAGGACCTGCCAGGGGCTGCGGCGGAACGCGTTGGCGAGGAGGGCGAGCCTCAGTCGGAGAACGAGTGCAACCACGAGAACCCCTCCGCCGTGCGTCGACCGCCCGCGAGGGCGACGAAGCGCTCCTCGAGCGAGCGGCCCGCGCGGACCTCGTCCATGGTGCCCGCGGCGAGCACCCTGCCGTTGACGATGATCGCGACGTGGTCGCAGATGCGCTGGATGAAGTCCATCCCGTGGCTCGACAGCACCACCGTGCCGCCGTGCGCCACGTAGTCCTGCAGGATCTCGACGACGTTGGCCGCCGACACCGGGTCGACGGACTCGAACGGCTCGTCGAGGACGAGCATGCGCGGCGAGTGGATCATGGCGCAGGCGAGCGCGACCTTCTTCGTCATGCCCGCCGAGTAGTCGGTGACGAGTCGCCCGACGGCGTCCTCGAGCCCGAACGCGGCGACGAGGTCTGCCGAGCGGCTGCGGATCTCCGCGTCGTCGAGTCCGCGGAGGGCGCCCGAGTAGTGCAGCAGCTGCGCACCGGTGAGGCGGTCGAAGAGGCGGAGCCGGTCCGGCAGCACGCCGATGCTGCGCTTCGCCGTGAGCGGCTCGCGCCAGACGTCGATCCCGTTGACGTGGACGGTGCCCGCGTCGGGCCGGAGGAGCCCGGTGACCATCGACATGGTCGTGGTCTTGCCCGCGCCGTTCGGGCCGACGACGCCGTAGAAGGACCCGGCGCGGACGGTGAGCGCGATGTCGTCGACGGCGACCTTCTCGTCGAAGCGCTTGGTGAGTCCCTCGATCACGAGGACGTCGTCCCCGAGCTCCGGAGCCGCGGCACGGTCGCCGCGGACCGAGGGCGTCAGGGCGGTCTCCGCCACTCCGGCCAGACCGGGTCGCGTGGAGCGCGGCGCGGTGAGGCTGTCGGTCCGCACGGTGACGGCGCGGGGAGGTGCGGGCGCGGGATCCGGCTGCGTTCCCGGCGCCGCCTCGTCCTCCGGCTCCTGCACGCCCGCGATCGCCACCCCGGCTCCCACCTCGGATGCGGAGCCCTGTTCGCCATCGCCGACGATCTCCGCGGCCGCATCCGCTTCGGGCTCGTCGCCGTCCGCGTCTTCGAGCTGGGGCTCGGGCTCGGCCTCGGGCTCGGGCTCGCCCGCCGAGAGGTCGACGGGCTCGGCCGCGGTCTCGCCCGTCGCGTCTGCGTCTCGCTGCGCCGGGGCCGTGGCGCTCGTCCCGGTGTCAGCCGCGGGCTCGTCGAGGACGTCCTGGGGCGCATCGTCCACGTTCTCCGCGTCGACGATCGCGGACGCGTCCGACTCGACGTCCTCGGCGCGGTCCGCCTCGACGTCCTCCGCGGGGGCAGGAGCACCGTGCTCGGGATCCGCCGTGTCGTCAGCCTCCGGCACCGCACCGCGATCCTCGGCGTCGTCGCGCACGGGCTCCTCGTCGGACCCGGAGAACATGCCCCGGAGCTCGGTCAGGCCGTCATGACGAGGCTCGGTCACGCCGTCGCCATCGACGGCGGCGTCAGGCGCGTCGACGGGCGGCGCGGCCGGGCCCGACGCGGTCTCTTCCCCGATCGCATCCGAGCCGGTGGCGCTCCCCGCACCCGGGACGGCCTCCGCGCTCCCGGCGGCACGCTGCACGCGGGTGCGGCGGCGGACGCGCGGCGGGCGCGATGCCGCCGCCGGGCTCTCCCCC
>NZ_QWGT01000066.1 GCF_003576405.1 Clavibacter lycopersici | reverse complement strand
CGGGCGGCGGGGTCGGATCCGTGGCGGTCGCGCTCCTCGCGCGCCTCGGCCACCGCGTGGTCGCGTCGACCGGCCGCGTCGACGAGCTCGGCGACCGGCTGCGCGCGCTCGGCGCCGCCGACGTCATCGACCGGTCGGCGCTCGGCGAGCCGGGGAAGCCGCTGCAGAGCATCCGCTGGGCGGGCGCCGTCGACAGCGTCGGCAGCGCGACGCTCGTGAACGTCCTCGCGCAGACCCGCTGGGGCGGCGTCGTCACGGCGGCCGGCCTGGCGCAGGGCCCGGACCTGCCGGGCACCGTGCTCCCCTTCATCCTCCGCGCGGTCACGCTCGCGGGCATCAACTCGGTCGAGGCGCCGCCCGCGCTCCGCCGCGAGGCCTGGGCGCGGCTCGCGACCGACCTCGACCCGGCGCTCCTCGACTCCATCACGACGACCGTGCCCCTGGACGGCGCGATCGCCGCGGGCGAGCGGATCCTCGCGGGCGCCTCGAGCGGACGCGTCGTGGTCGACGTCCGCGCCTGACGCACCCGCGCTACCCTGGGCCGGATGCGGCACGGTGCCGCCGGAGTGAGGGATCATGACCGCTGTCGCCGCCACCGGCACCATCTTCGTCGGGCTCGCGGCGCTGCTGCACGTCCTCTTCTTCCTCCTCGAGAGCGTCTGGTTCGAGAAGCCGTTCGCCTGGAAGCGCTTCGGCGTGGCCGACCAGGAGAAGGCGCTCATCATCAAGCCGTGGGCCTACAACCAGGGCTTCTACAACCTGTTCCTCGCGCTCGGCGCCGGGCTCGGCCTGATCCTCTACTTCGTCGGCAACGTGCCCGCCGGCCTCACGCTCGTGCTGTTCACGACCGCGTGCATGGTGCTGGCCTCGATCATCATCGCGAGCACGGGCAAGAAGTACCTGGTGCCCGCGCTGATCCAGGGCGTGCCGCCGCTGCTCGGCCTGGTCTTCTTCGCCGCGGCCTCCTGAGGCCCGGCGACCGGCTCCGGCACCCTCTTCCGCGGGACCGGCAGATGAGGTTAGGCTCACCTACATCATGACCGTCGTCTCCCTCACCGAGGCCCTCCGCGACCGCGCACGACCGCGCGCCGAGGCGCAGGACGCGGACGAGTTCATGACGGCCCTCGTCACCGGACGCGGCTGCCGCGACGACTACGTGGCCCTCGTCGCCCAGCACTACTTCATCTACCGCGCCATCGAGGCGGCCACCGAGCGCATGGCCGCCGATCCGGTGGCCGCGCGCTTCATCAGCACGCGCCTCACTCGCCTCCCCGCCATCGAGGCCGACCTCGACTTCCTCGTCGGGCCGGACTGGCGCGAGGTCGTGCGCCCGCTCGCGAGCACCGCGGCGTACGTCGAGCGGATCGAGCAGGTCGCCTCGGTCTGGGTCGGCGGCTTCATCGCGCACCACTACACGCGCTACCTCGGCGACCTGTCCGGCGGGCGGCTGCTCCGCTCGCTCCTGCAGCGCCAGTTCGGCTTCGACACCAACGGCGTCGGGATCTACCTCTTCGCGGAGATCGCCGAGCCGCGGCGCTTCTGCAGCACCTACCGCGAGGCCCTCGACCAGGTGCCGTGGGACGACGACGAGCGCGCCCGCGTCGTCGCCGAGGTCGAGCACGCGTACCGGCTCACCACGGACGTGTTCGCCGAGCTCGCGCGCGGGCGCGCCACCGCGCCGCTGCGCCGGGCCTGACGCGGGATCGACCGCGGGCCCGTCGCGCCCCTGCCGGTCGACCCCCGTCCCCTGGGCGTCCACCCGGCGGCCCGGTCGGACGTCCGGGGCCCGGAATAGGCTCCGGTCATGGACGGCTACGACCTCGACTTCCTGCCCATCCCGATCCCGCTGCCCGCGGCCCCGGCCGACGCGCGGCCCGTGCGGCTCGACTACCTGCACTTCACGGTGCTCATGGACACGGATCGCCGGCTCGCGTCGCTCACGGCCGTGAACATCGACGGCGCGCGCCTCGTGGACGTGGAGCGCACCGACGACTGGCACCTGGATCCGCGGCTCCCGGCCGACCAGCAGTGCGGCCCCGAGCTGTACGCGCGCAACGACATCGACCGCGGGCACCTGGTGCGGCGGCGGGATCCCGTGTGGGGCGACATCGCGGAGGCCGCCCGCGCGAGCGCCGACACCTTCGCCTACACGAACGCGGCACCGCAGGCGGCGGAGTTCAACCAGTCCAAGGAGCTGTGGCTCGGCCTCGAGGACTACGTGCTGGAGAACGCCGACCTCGGCGACCGGCGCATGAGCGTCCTCACCGGCCCCGTCTTCTCGGACGACGACCCCGTGTACCGCGGCGTGCGGATCCCGCTCATGTTCTGGAAGGTCGCCGCCTGGGTCTCGGGCGACGAGCTCGCGGCCACCGCGTACCTGCTCGACCAGGCGCCGGAGCTCGGCGACCTCGACGAGCGGTCGGCCGCGGCGGACGCGCCGGAGCTCGGGCCGTACCGCACCTACCAGGTGGCGGTGGCGGAGATCGGCGCGCTCACCGGGTTCGACGTGGCGCAGCTCGCGGCCGTCGACCGGCTCGGCGTGCCCGCGACGGCCCGCCCGGGCACGCCGGCCGACGGCCGCGACGGCTGGGTCGAGCTGGAGCGGTTCGCGGCGATCACGCTCTGAGGCGCGCGGGCCCCGCCTACGCGGGCGGGGTCGCCGCGGCGGCCGCGCGGGCAGCGGCGGGGAGGGCGCGGATCACGCGGTCGAGCGAGGCCTCGTCCATGGCGGCCGAGACGAACCACGCCTCGAAGACCGACGGCGGCAGGCTGACGCCCTGGTCGAGCATGGAGTGGAAGAAGGCGGGGTAGCGCCAGGTCTCCTGCGCCTGCACGGTGGCGTAGTCGGTGATCCCGTGCTCGGGCGGCGTGCCGAACGTGAAGCTGAAGAGGCTCCCCGCGCGCTGCACCGAGTACGCGAGACCCGCGCGGTCGAACGCCAGCTCGACGGCGTAGATGAGGATGTCGGCCGCGATGTCGAGCGCGCGGTACACGTCGGCGTCGGCGAGGCGGAGGGTCGTGAGGCCCGCCGCGACCGCGACCGGGTTCCCGGACAGCGTGCCCGCCTGGTAGACGGGGCCGAGCGGGGCGAGGTGGTCCATCACGTCGGCCCGGCCGCCGAGCGCCGCGACGGGCAGGCCGCCGCCGATGACCTTGCCGTAGGTGACGAGGTCGGGGGTCCAGGCGTCGGGGTGGTCGGCCGTGAGCCTCGCGTTGTCGAGGCCCCAGTAGCCGGCGGGGTGCACGCGGAAGCCGGTGAGCACCTCGTCGGAGATGAGGAGGGATCCGTTGTCGTGGGTGAGACGCGCGAGCTCGGCCGTGAAGCCGGGCAGCGGCGGCACGACGCCCATGTTCGCAGCGGCGGCCTCGGTGATCACGGCGGCGATGCGCGGCCCGTGCTCGGCGAGGACGGCGCGCACGGCGTCGAGGTCGTTGTACGGCACCACGATGGTCTGGGCGGCGATGGCCTCGGGGATGCCCGCGGATCCGGGCAGCGCGAGCGTCGCGACGCCGGAGCCCGCCTCCGCGAGGAGGCTGTCGGAGTGGCCGTGGTAGTGGCCGGAGAACTTCACCAGCAGGTCGCGGCCCGTGAAGCCGCGGGCGAGGCGGATCGCGGTCATGGTGGCCTCGGTGCCGGTGGACACCAGGCGCAGCTTCTCGATGGGGCGGCGGTCCGGGGATCCGTCGACGCCCGCGACGCGCACGCGCTCGGTGACGAGCTCGGCGAGCTCCGTCTCCGCGGGCGTGGTCGCACCGAAGCCGAGGCCGAGCGCGGCGGCGTCCTGCACGGCCTTCACGACCTCGGGGCGCGCGTGGCCGAGGATCGCGGGGCCCCACGAGTTGACGAGGTCGACGTACTCGACGCCGTCGGCGTCGGTCACGTAGGGGCCGGCCGCCTTCACCATCATGCGCGGGGTGCCGCCGACGGAGCCGAATGCCCGGACGGGCGAGTTCACGCCGCCCGGGATGACGTCGCGTGCGCGGTCGAAGAGGTCCTGGGAGTGGGTCACGGTGGTGTCCTTCGGTGCCGGGCGGGGATCCGCTCGGGAGGTGGGCCGGATGCGGGTCCGGCGAGGAGGAGGGGCGGGCGGCTCAGCGCCGGGCGAGGCGCTCGGCGAGCTCGACGGCCCAGTAGGTGAGGATCGCGTCGGCGCCGGCCCGCTTGATGCCGAGGACGCTCTCGTCGATGGCGCGCTCGCGGTCGATCCAGCCGTTCTGCGCGGCGGCCTCGATCATCGCGTACTCGCCCGAGATCTGGTACGCCCACACGGGCACGCTGCTGGTCGCGGCGACGTCGGCGAGGATGTCGAGGTAGCTCATGGCCGGCTTCACCATGACCACGTCGGCGCCCTCCTCGATGTCGAGCTCCACCTCGCGCAGGGCCTCGCGGCGGTTGCCGTTGTCCATCTGGTACGTGCGGCGGTCGCCCACGAGCTGCGAGTCGACGGCCTCGCGGAAGGGGCCGTAGAAGGCGCTCGCGTACTTCGCGGCGTAGGCGAGGATCGCGACGTCGTGGTGCCCGGCGTCGTCGAGGGCCTCGCGCACGGCGCCGACCTGGCCGTCCATCATGCCGCTGAGGCCGAGCAGGTGGGATCCCGCGTCGGCCTGGGCGAGGCCCATGGCGCGGTAGCGGTCGAGCGTGCGGTCGTTGTCGACCACGCCGTGCGCGTCGAGCACGCCGCAGTGGCCGTGGTCGGTGAACTCGTCGAGGCAGAGGTCGGTCTGCACGACGAGCGCGTCGCCGACCTCCTCGATCGCGACGCGCGTCGCGACGTTGAGGATGCCGTCGGGGTCGCTCGCGCCGGACCCCTCCGCATCCCGCACGGAGGGGACGCCGAACAGCATCACGCCGCCGATCCCCGCCTCGGCAGCCTCGACGAGCGCGCGTCGCAGGCTGTCGAGCGAGTGCTGGGAGACGCCCGGCATGGACGTGATGGGCGACGCCTCCGCGAGGCCCTCGCGCACGAACATCGGCAGCACCAGATCGGCCGCGTGCAGGCGCGTCTCGGCCGTGAGCCGGCGCATCGCCGGCGAGGTGCGGAGGCGGCGCGGGCGGTAGTAGGGGGAGGTCATTCGGTGGAGCTCCGATCGAGGAGGTCGGCGAGGCCGGTGAGCCCCGCGGTGTCGGGACGCGGCTCCTCGTGGCGGGCGATCTCGACCAGGGACTGGATGAGCGACGCGGCGGAGCGCTCGGAGGCGACCACGTCGACGCGCACGCCGGAGCGGCGCGCGTCCTTCGCGGTGCGCGGGCCGATGCAGGCGATGAGCACGCCGTCCGGCACGTCGCCCAGCTGCTGGTGCACCTGCTGCGCGACGCTGCCCGAGGTGACGAGGATCGCGCGGACTCGGCCCGAGGCGACGTCCTCGCGGATCCGGTCGCTGACGGGCACGCCCACGGTGCGGTACGCGACGACCGAGCGGACGTCGTGCCCGCGCGCGATGAGGCCGTCGGTGAGCGTGGGCTTCGCGATCTCGGAGCGGAGCGTGAGGACGCGGCGGCGCGGGGATCCCTCGGCCATCTCGGTCCACTCCTCGAGGAGGGCGGTGGCGGACGAGTCGATGGACGGCACGAAGTCGACGGTGTAGCCCGCGGCGACGAGCGCGGCGGCCGTGGTCTCGCCGACTGCCGCGATGCGCGTGCCCTCGGGCACGACGGCGCGGTGCGACGACAGGACGTCGACCGTGGTCGCGCTCGTGACGGTGAGCCAGTCGAAGGATCCCGCGGCGAGGTCGGCGAGGGCCGACTCGAGCGCCTGCGCGTCCTGGGTGGCGGCGAAGTTGATCATGGGCGCGACGACGGGCGTGGCGCCCTGCGCGCGGAGGTCGTAGGCGACGCCGTCGCCCCACGGTCCGCCGCGGGGCACGAGGACGCGCCAGCCCTTCAGGGGCTTCTGGTCTGTCGAGGTCATCGGGTCCCTCCCAGCGGCGCGAGATCGGCCGCTCCGGCGTCGAGGAGCTCGCGGGACACGGGCCCCGAGAGCGCGGAGGCGGATGCGCCCAGCTGCGCGAGGTCGAGCCCCGCGGTGTCGAGCTCGTGGCTCGCGGCCATGCGCTGCGTGCCGTCGGGCCGGTAGACCACGGCGGTGAGGGCGAGGCGGGCGCTCGTGACGGTGGCCCAGGCGCCGATGGGCGCCGCGCAGCCGGCCTCGAGGGCGGCGAGCACGCCGCGCTCGGCGAGCACGGCGGCGTGGGTGAACGGGTCGTCGACGGCCTCGACGGCGCGCCCGACGACCGAGTGCGTCTCGGCGTCCTCCGTGCGGATCTCGAGCGCGAGCGCGCCCTGACCGGGCGCGGTGGGCCAGCGGTCGAGCTCGAGGTGCTCGGTGGCGGCGTCGATCCGGTCGATGCGCTCGAGCCCGGCGGCCGCGAGGACGACCGCGTCGAGGTCGCCGGCGACCACGCGGGAGAGCCGGGTGTCGATGTTGCCGCGAATGTCGACCACGTCGAGGTCGGGGCGCTCGGCGAGGATCTGCGCGCGGCGGCGCGGGGATCCGGTGCCGATGCGGGCGCCTCGCGGCAGGGTCGCCAGCGTGAGCCCGTCGCGCGCGCAGAGCACGTCGCGGGGGTCCTCGCGCACCGGCACGGACGCCACGGTGAGGCCGGCGTACGGCGCGGTCGGCAGGTCCTTGAGCGAGTGGACCACGAGGTCGCACTCGCCGCGGAGGAGCGACTCGCGAAGGGCGCTCGCGAACACGCCCGTGCCGCCGAGGCTCGACAGCGACTCGCGCGACGTGTCGCCGTGCGTGGTCACGGGCACGAGCTCGACCTCGAGTCCCGACGCGTCGGTGATCTCCGCGGCGATCGCCCGCGTCTGGGCCAGGGCGAGCGCGCTCCCCCGGGTCCCGATGCGGAGCGTCGTCGTCGGAGCCGACGTCGTGGGACCGTCCGTCACGGTGCCAGCCCGGAGACGGCGGGCTTGAAGCCCAGCCGCACGTTCTCGCAGCAGCCCGTGCGGCACACGTCGTACCAGGGTCCGAGGTCGGTCATGTGGGGGCGGTCGGCCGCCTTCATGCCGTCGCGGCGCTCCAGCACGAGGTCGATGAGGCCGTCGACGTACGCGGCGTGCACGCCCGGCGTGGGCACGCGCACCGAATACAGGCCGTTCTCGGCGGCGGACTCGGTGGCCTCGTTGTCGAGGTCCCACTTGACCTCCATGTGGTCGCTCACGAAGCCGAGCGGCACGATCACGACGGCGCGGCGGCCCTGCGCGGGCAGCTCGCCGATGGCGTCGTTCACGTCGGGCTCGAGCCACGGCATGGAGGGCGGGCCGGAGCGCGACTGGTAGACGAGCTGCCACGGCACGTCCTGGTCGATGCCGAGCTCCTCCTTGACCTCGTGCATGACGACCTCGGCGACGGCGAGGTGCTGCGCCGCGTAGGCGCCGTCCTCGTCGAAGCCGCGCTCGGCGGGGCCGGACTTCGCGGCGTCCGACGAGGGGATGGAGTGCGTGGAGAACAGGATCTCGACGTCCTTCGAGAGGTCGACGGGCGCGCCGCCCTCGGCCTCGAGGTGCGCGATGACGTCGCGGATCCCGTCGCGCGTGCCCTCGATGAACGGAGTGACGAAGCCCGGGTGGTCGAAGAACTGGCGCACCTTGTCGATGCGGATGACGCCCTGCAGCTGCGTGTCCTCGAGCGCGTCCGCGAAGTCCTCGCGGTACTGGCGGCAGGAGGAGTACGAGCTGTACGCGCTCGTGGCGACGGCGATGAGCTGGCGGTAGCCCTTCTCCTCGGCCTCGCGCAGCGCGTCGTTGAGGTACGGGCCCCAGTTGCGGTTGCCCCACAGCACGGGCAGTTCGATGCCCCGCTCGGCGAGGCGCGCCTCCAGTGCGGCCTTCAGCTCGCGGTTCTGCTCGTTGATGGGGCTGATGCCGCCGAACGCGCGGTAGTGGTGGGCGACCTCCTCGAGGCGCTCCTCCGGGATACCGCGGCCGGCGGTGACGTTGCGGAGGAACGGGATGACGTCGTCCTGGCCCTCGGGACCGCCGAAGGAGGCGAGCAGGATCGCGTCGTACGCGACGGGCTCCTCGACGTGGGCGGGGCCCATCTTGGCGGCCTCGCTCGCGGCCGAGACGAGGGCGCCCGGCGCGCGCGGCGCGTCGGTGGCGGGGGCGGGCTTGCGACCCAGGTTGACTGCGGCCATTACTGGAGGACCTCCACGAGCTCGGCGGTGCTGATGCGGCGGCCCGTGTAGAACGGGACCTCCTCACGGACGTGACGGCGTGCGTCGGTGTTGCGCAGGTCGCGCATCATGTCGACCAGGTCGACCAGCTCGTTCGACTCGAGCGGGAGGATCCACTCGTAGTCGCCGAGGCCGAACGACGACACCGTGTTGGCGATGACGCTGCGGAAGGCGGCGCCCTGGCGGCCGTGCTGCGCGAGCATGCGCCCGCGCTCCTCGGGCGGCAGCAGGTACCACTCGTAGGAGCGGACGAAGGGGTAGACGCAGAGCCAGTCGCGCGGCTCCTCGCCCCGGAGGAAGCCGGGGACGTGGCTGCGGTTGAACTCGGCGTCGCGGTGGACGCCCGCGGCGCTCCACGACGGGATGAGCGCGCGGATGAGGCGCGCGCGGCGGATCTCGCGGAAGGCCCACTGCAGGGTCTCCATCTGGGGGCCGTGGATCCAGACCATGAGGTCGGCGTCGGCGCGCATGCCCGAGACGTCGTAGAACCCGCGGACGGTGACGCCCTCGGCCTCGACGATGTTCACGATGCCGTCGAGCTCGTCGACGGCGCCGGGGACCTCGCGACCGTCGAGGTCGTCGGGGCGCTGGGGATCACGGCGGAGGACGGCCCAGAGGGCGTATCCGCTGGGAGATGCCTCGGGGGTCGACCCGTCGTCAGGACGGGCCTCTCCGGGGTACTCGATCGGGGGGACCTGAGATGCCGCCGACTCGGCAGCCGGGATGCTCATGATCTCCATGGTACGTCGCGCGGCGACCCCGGCCCGCATCGGCAGGACGGCCGTCAGATCATTCCCGGGCTACCGGGCGTCGCGGCCCGTCAGCGCGAGCAGCCGCACCTGCAGGGGCGCGTCCTCGGCGACCGGGACGGGCGACGCGAACAGGCCGCTGGCCTCGAGGGTGTCCTTCTGGGGGGCGAAGACCGTCCAGGTGGCGCGCACGAGCTCGTCGTCGATGCGCTCGTCCGCGCCGGTGGCGCGCGCGAGGTCCCAGCCGTGGATCACGACGTCGGACAGCTGCTCGCGCAGGTACTCGCGGGCGGGCACGCGGTCGGTCGACAGCACGACGGGCCGCTCCGGATCCACGCCCTCCCAGGCCGCGAGCGCCTCGCGGGAGTAGCGGCCCCACTCGGCGACGAGGTCGTCGGCGAGCTCGCGGATGAGCGGCTTCCCGGTCTCGGCGGTGTGGCCGGCGAGGAGGAGCGGCACCCACTGCTGCTCCTCGATGACGTGGGACACGAGCTCGCGGACGTCCCACTCGACGTCGGGCGTCGGGGCCGTCCAGTCGGTGACCGCGCCGAGCCGGTCGGCGAAGCCGTCGTGCGCGCGGCGGATGAGGTCGTGCCAGTCGAGGTCCGTGTCCATGGTCGAGCTCCCGTCGGTGGTGTCCCGGAGGAACGTCGGCGGCCCTCGCGCGCATTCCCGCGGGTGCCGCGAGGCGGGTCAGGCCGGGGGCTGCCGGGCGGCGGAGAAGTGGTGGCGGGGGGCCCGGAGGGCGCGGAACGGGTCCGTTCCCGCGAGCCCCTGCAGCCCCGGCGCGAGCACCCCGAGGATCCCGACCACCGCGACGGCGACGACCAGCACGCGCGGCCAGCCGGAGGCGACGGTGTGGACGACGGCCATGGGCTCCAGCAGGTTCACGCCGATGAGGAACACGGTCGCCGAGACCGCGAGCGACATCGCGGCGCCGTCCGCGATGCCGACGACGGCGAGGAGCACGAGCACCCACAGGCCGTACCAGGGATAGACGACGGGCGACATGGCGACGACGCACGCGAAGGCGAGCGCGAGGCGCGCCTCACCGGAGAGCGTGCGGGTCGTGAGGATGCACCAGGCTGCGCCCGCGAACCCGAGCAGGATGCCCGCGGTCTTGATCCCGCCCTCCACGGCCCCGCCCGGCCCGCCCAGCGCCTCGACCAGCGGGCCGAAGGCGCCGGCGGCCACGCCGAAGGGCATGAACCAGGAGACGACGGACACGGGGCTCGACAGCGCGGAGATCCAGCCGAGGCCCACGCCGAGCAGCTCGCCGCCGAGCGCGAGGAGGCCCATGGCCGCGATGCCGGATGCGGTCCACGCGGCCCAGACCCGCGGGTCGCGCGTGGGCGGGCGGAGGCCGGCGACCCCGCCCGCGGATCCGTCGACGGCCACGCCGTCGGGCGCCCGGTCGTCGACTCGGCGGGCCCGCATCTCCGCGTGCACGATGGCGACGATGGGCAGCGCGAGGAGCGCGATGGGCTTGACCGCCACGGCGCAGGTAACGAGCAGCACGCCGAGCACGGGACGCGAGTCGATGGCGGCGAGGAGGCCGGCGACCAGCAGGCCCATCATGAGCGCGTCGTTGTGGGCGGCCACCACGAAGTTGAAGAGCACGAGCGGGCTCGCGGCGAGGAACCACGCCGCTCGCACGGGGTCGATGCGCCGGCGGCGGGCGATGCGCAGGCCGCACACGACCATGAGGACCACCCCGGCGACGGACACGCCGCGCGCCGCGAGCACCGCCACCTCGACGCCGGCGGCGTCGTCGATCGCGCCGATCACGCGCTCGATCGCGAGGTACAGCGGACCGTACGGCGCCGGGTTGTGGGCCCACAGCGGGTCGACGCCCGTGCTGCGCCAGTCGGGCAGCACGGCGGGCCCGTGCTCGTACGGCGAGAGGCCGGCGCCGAGCACCCGGCCCTGGGCGATGTAGGAGTAGATGTCGCGGCTGAACAGCGGGGCGCTCGCCAGGAGCGGGACCGTCCAGATCACCGCGAGCCGCAGGGTGGCGCGCAGCCCGGCGGCGCCCAGGCGCGGGAGCAGCGCGCCGAGGAGGAGCCAGGCCGCCGTGAGCATGAGGCCGCCCACCACCACGGCGAGCGACGCGGTGCTCGTCGCGAGGGGCGAGACCCGGAGGGCGCCGATCAGGGGCAGCCGCGAGAGCTCCGACTCGGCCGGCGCGTGGCCCACGATGAACGACGCCACGAGGAGGACCAGCGAGCCGGCGAGCCCGACGAGCCCCGGGAGCAGGAGCGGGTGCGCGCCGAGGGAGCCCGGATCACCTCCTACGGCACGCGGGAGCGCGGGCATCCCCTCCGCCATGTCGGACGTCGGACCTGCGGGTCAGCGGCGCGCGGCGCGGGCCACGGCCCAGACCACGCCACCGACGACCACGACCGCGCCCACCCCGACGGCGACGAGGAGCAGCGGGTCCTCGTCGGCCGTGCGGCGGATGCGGCGGCGGAGGTCGGCGATGCCGTCCTTCGCCCGGCGGCGGACGTTCAGCTTGGCCTCGAGAGCGTCGAGCGTCGCGGAGATCTCCTCGCGCGTGTGCTGGATGTCGAGCTTCAGCTCGGTGCGGGACCGGGGTCCCGTGGGGCGGGGGCGGTCAGTGGTCATACTTGCCGGTCCCCTTCACCGCGTCGACGTCCTCCTTGAGGCTGTCGACCGTCTCCTCGGGCGTCGGCGGGACGCCCTTCTTCAGCCAGCGGATGCCGAGCAGCGCCAGCACCACCGTGATGAGCAGGAAGACGCCCGCGACGATGAGCGCGGAGAGCCACGGCGAGAACGCCTCGGACAGGCCGAGGATCGCGGCGGCGACGAGCACCAGGAACGCGATGAACGCGAAGAACAGCGCCACGACGAGGAAGCCGGCGCCGATCCCCGCGTGCTTGAGCTTGGAGACGAGCTCGTTCTTGAACGACTCGATCTCGTCCTTGATCAGCTGGACGATGAGCGTCGGCAGGTCGGCGACGAGCCGGACGAGCGAGCGCTTGCTCTTCGGATTGAGATCCTGATCCGTCATGCGGGATTCCCTCCTGGGGATGGGCTTGCGGGTCAGTTGGAGGTGCCGGAGCCGTTCGGCTCGGGCGTCGCGGGATCCATGGTCGGGTACGAGGTGGTCGACGCGCTCGAGGGGGTGGAGCCGCTCGAGGAGTCCTTCTTGCCGCCGGTGACGGTGCCGACGACCTTCTTGGCGCCGCCGACGACCGCGTGCGCGACGTCGGGGGTGTGGTCCTTCACGAAGCCGGCCGCGTTGTCGACCTGGCGCTGGACCTTCGGGTCGTCCCAGACCTTCTTGGCGTTCGTGCGGATCTGCTCGTAGCGCTTGCGTCCGGCGCGGGCGCCGAGGACGTAGCCGACACCGGCTCCGGCGACGAAGAGAAGCTTGCCTTTCATGGGAGATCTCCGATCGTTGAGGGGGCACGTGCAGCACACGCCGGTCCAGCGTATCCCTCCGGCGCACCCGCGTGGTCGGGGGCGGCGGGGCCGACGGCGCCCGGCCAGGCGGGGCGTCGGCTGCGCATCAGCGAGCCAGGACGCGTGCCGCGGCGG
>NZ_QWGT01000065.1 GCF_003576405.1 Clavibacter lycopersici | reverse complement strand
AGGCGAAGGGGATCCACGCCGACACGGTCCACACGCCCTCGCGGACGCCCGCCGAGAAGCGGCCGCCCGAGAGCGTCGCGCGCTCGCGCATCCCGGCGAGGCCGTGGCCGACCGGCTGCGCGGGGGTGGCGGGAGCGGGAGGCAGCACGGGCAGGGCGATGATGCCGGTCGTCGTGCGGGCCGGGCGCACGGGGTCCGGGAGGGTCCGGCTCCGGACCGACACGGACACGCCGTCCGGCTCCCACGCGAGCTCGACCTCCACGGGGTGGGCCACGTCGCCGTGCCGCAGCACGTTGGTGAGCGCCTCCTGCACGATCCGGTACACGGCGAGCTGCTGCCCGGTGCCGAACTCGCCCGGCTGGCCCGTCTCCGCGAACTGGATGGTGAGGCCCGTGGAGCGCATCTGGTCGATGAGGTCGCTCAGCTCCTTGAGCTCGGGCTGCGGGGTGTCGTCCTCGCTGTGCCGCAGCTGCGCCAGGAGGATCCGGACGTCGCCGAGCGCCTGCCTGGCGGTGGTCGAGATGGTGCGGAGCGCCTGGTCCGCCGCCTCCGGATCCACCAGCCGCGCATAGCGGGCGCCGTCGGCCTGCGCGATCACGACGGCGAGCGAGTGCGCGACGACGTCGTGCATGTCGCGGGCGATGCGGTTCCGCTCCTGCTCGACGACCACGTCGTGCAGGGCCCGCGCCTGGTCGCGCTCGGCGGCCTCCTGCGCGTCGCGGCTCGCGTGCGACGCGCGCGACGCGACCACGAGTCGGCCCGCCGTCCACGAGGCGAGGAGCACGCTCCACGCGCAGAGGAGGAGGAACAGGAACAGGGTCGCGAACGCGGTCCACTCCCCCGTGCCGAATGCTGCGCTGCCCACGGGGACGCGACCGGACGCGTAGGAGAGGTAGGACGCGGCGACCACGCCGCCGACGATCGCGGAGGCCAGCCCCAGCGCGCGGACGATCCGGCCGCCGTACGCGGCGGTGCAGTAGACGACCCCCGCGATGGCGAGGTCGCCGGGCTCGACGCTCGCGCCCGCGCCCATCTGGATGATCGCGCCCGCCCACGCGACGGCCAGGGAGAGCCCCGGTGCGACGCGGCGCACGGCGAGGGCGGCGCCCATGACGAGCACGAGGACGAGCGAGACGCCGGAGGTCGTGAAGGCGAAGACGCCGAAGGCGCTGGCCGCCGCGACGCCGACGGAGCCGGGGGCGAGGAGCGCGACGAATGCGGCCGCGAGGACGACGTCGAGGACGAGCTGGTACCTCGGGATCCGTCGGAGCATGCGACCACCGTACGTGCCGCGCCCGGCCCGGGAGCCCCCGGCGGCCGATGATCCCCGCGGAGGCGCCCCGATCTCATCCGCGCGATGTACGGCGCCGGCGCCCCGCGGATCAGAAGCCGAGGCGGCCGAGCAGCTTCGGGTCGCGCTGCCAGTCCTTCGCGATCTTCACGCGCAGCGACAGGAACACGCGCGTGCCGACGAGCGGCTCGATCTGCGCGCGCGCCACCTGCCCCACGTGCTTGAGCCGGGAGCCCTGGGCGCCGATGACGATGCCCTTCTGGCTGTCGCGCTCGACGAAGAGGTTCGCGTAGATCTCGAGCAGGTCCTTGTCCTCGCGCTGGATCATGTCGTCGATCGTGACGGCGAGCGAGTGCGGCAGCTCGTCCTGCACGCCCTCGAGGGCGGCCTCGCGGATGAGCTCCGAGATGCGCGCCTCGAGGCCCTCCTCGGTGACGGCGTCCGACGGGTAGAGCTGCTCGGAGACGGGCAGCGCCTTGAGGAGCTCGCCCACGAGCGCGTCGAGCTGGATCGCCTCCACGGCGGAGACGGGCACGATCGCGTCCCAGTCGCGCAGCTCCTGCACGGCGAGCAGCTGCTCGGCGACCGCGTGGCGCGAGGCGGAGTCGGTCTTCGTGACGATCGCGATCTTGCGGGCGCGCGGGTACTCGTCGAGCTGCTCGTTGATGAAGCGGTCGCCCGGGCCGATCCGCTCGTCCGCGGGGATGCACAGCCCGATGACGTCGACGTCGCCGAGCGTGGTCTGCACCAGCGCGTTCAGCCGCTCGCCGAGGAGCGTGCGCGGGCGGTGGATCCCCGGGGTGTCGACCAGGATGAGCTGCCCGTCCGGCCGGTGCACTATGCCGCGGATGGCCTTGCGGGTCGTCTGCGGCTTGGAGCTCGTGATGGCGACCTTCTCCCCCACCAGCGCGTTCGTGAGCGTGGACTTCCCCACGTTCGGCCGGCCGACGAACGAGACGAAGCCCGCGCGGTAGGCGGGCGCTCCCCCGCGCGGCTTGCGCTTCGTGCGCGCGGGCTCGGCGGCGCGGTCGATGCCCCAGGCCTCGTCGGACAGCGGGGCGGGCTCGGCCGTCGCGTCGTCCGCGGCGGCGTCGGGCGCCTCGTCGACGGCGGTCTCCTCGACGGGCGTCTGGTCGTCCCGGGGGTCAGTCATGGTCGTGTCCTCTGCTGGCGGCGGCGCCCGCGGGAGCCGCCTCGTGGGTCTCGGGCTCGTCGGCCGCGCGGTCGCGCTCGACGAGGATCGTGCTGATGCGGGTGCGGCGCCCCTCGACCCGGTCGGCCGTCAGGACGAGCCCGCCGACGTGCACGACGGATCCGCGCTCGGGCAGGCGCCCCAGGGTCTTGGCGAGGAGGCCCCCCGCGCTGTCCACGTCGTCGTCGTCGAGCTCGAGGCCGAACAGGTCGCCGAGCTCGTCGATGGGGAGCCGCGCGCTCACGCGGTACACGCCGTCGCCCAGGTCCTCGTACTCGGGCACCTCGCGGTCGTACTCGTCGCTGATGTCGCCCACCAGCTCCTCGATGAGGTCCTCGAGCGTCACGAGCCCGGCGATGCCGCCGTACTCGTCCACCACCATCGCGAGGTGGTTCGACTCGAGCTGCATCTGCCGGAGCAGCGCGTCGGCCTTCTGCGACTCGGGCACGAAGACGGCCGGGCGCGCGAGCTGGTCCACGGTCGTGCGCTCCGCCTCCTCGGGCCGCTCGTAGACCATGCGCGCGAGGTCGCGGAGGTACAGCACGCCCTCGATCTCGTCCGAGTCGCGGCCGGTGACCGGCGCCCGGGAGATGCCGCGCGACAGGAAGATCCCGAGCGCGGATCCGACGTGCACGGTCTGCTCCACCACCACCATGTCGGTGCGCGGGATCATCACCTCGCGCACGACCGTGTCGTTGAACTCGAAGATGGAGTGGATGAGCTCGCGGTCGTCCTCCTCGAGCACCTCGAGCTCCGTGGCCTCGTCGACCATGCTGAGGAGCTGCTCCTCGCTCGTGAACGTGGCGACGGTCTTGGGGCGGCCGGGCGTCACGCGGTTGCCGAGGGCGACGAGCGCGTCCGCGACCGGGCCGATGGAGACGCGGATCCCCCGCACGAGCAGAGCGGTCCACGCCAGCAGCGGACGCGCGTGCACCCGGCCGACCGAGCGCGGGCTCGCGCCCACCAGCACGAAGGACACGGCCGTCATGATCGCGGCGGCGACGAGCATCGTGATCCACCACTCGTCGATCGTGTAGGCGAGCGCGAGCGTCACCAGCACGGCCGCGCTCGTCTCCGCGATGATGCGCACGAAGCTCAGCGAGTTGACGTAGGCGCCGGTGTCCGTGGAGATGGCGAGCATCGACCGGCGGGCGCGCGACGTGAGCGCGAGCTCCTGGATGTCCGCGCGGGACAGCGAGGAGATGGCGGACTCGGACGCGGCGAACAGGCCGCCGAGGACGACGAGCAGGAACGCGGGGAGGAGGAGGGCGAGCATCGGCTGCGGGTCAGCGACCGCGCTCGCTCATGGCGAACCCGATCAGGATGTCGCGCTGGAGCCCGAACATCTCGCGCTCCTCGTCGGGCTCGGCGTGGTCGAACCCGAGCAGGTGCAGGATCCCGTGGGCCGTGAGCAGGAGGATCTCCTCCATCGTGGAGTGGCCGGCGGTCACGGCCTGCTCGGCGGCGACCTGCGGGCAGACGACGATGTCGCCGAGCAGCCCGGCGGGCGTGGGCCGGTCCTCGGTGCCGGGGCGCAGCTCGTCCATCGGGAAGCTGAGGACGTCGGTGGGGCCGGGCTCGTCCATCCACTGCACGTGCAGCTGCTCCATCGCGCCCTCGTCCACCATCACGATGGCGAGCTCGGCGTCGGGGTGCACGTGCAGCGAGTCGAGCGCGTACGTGGCGAGGCGCTGGATGAGCGGCTCGTCCACCTCGATCGCGGACTCGTTGTTGATCTCGATGCTCATCGGGTGCTCCCAGGGACGGTGCGGCGCTCGGCGCGGAGGTGGTCGGCGGCCTGGCGCTCCGCGTCGAAGCGCGTGTACGCGTCCACGATGCGGCCGACCAGGGTGTGCCGCACGACGTCGTCGCTCGTGAGGCGGGAGAAGTGGATGTCGTCCATGCCGTCCAGGACGCGCGTGACGAGCTGGAGCCCGCTCGATCCCGTCGGCAGGTCGACCTGCGTGATGTCGCCCGTGACCACCATCTTCGATCCGAAGCCGAGTCGGGTGAGGAACATCTTCATCTGCTCGGGCGTGGTGTTCTGCGCCTCGTCGAGCACGACGAACGCGTTGTTGAGCGTGCGGCCGCGCATGTAGGCGAGCGGCGCGACCTCGATGGTGTTCGACGCCATGAGCTTCGGCACCAGCTCGGGGTCCATCATCTCGTTGAGCGCGTCGAACAGCGGCCGGAGGTAGGGGTCGATCTTGTCGGTGAGGGAGCCCGGCAGGTAGCCGAGCCGCTCGCCGGCCTCGACGGCGGGACGAGTGAGGATGATCCGCTCGACCTCCTTGCGCTGCAGCGCCTGGACGGCCTTGGCCATCGCGAGGTAGGTCTTGCCCGTGCCGGCGGGCCCGATGCCGAACACGATCGTGTTCTCGTCGATGGCCTGCACGTACCGCTTCTGGCCCTCGGTCTTCGGCCGGACGGTGCGGCCGCGCGACTGCACGATGGCCTCGCTCAGCACGTCGGACAGCGTCCGCGCGTCGTCCTCGCCGAGCCTGCGTGCGCTCGTCTCGATCTCCTGGGGTTCCACGTGCTGTCCGTCCTCCACCATCGCCACGACCTCGTCGATGAGCCGACGGGCCGCGGCCACGTCCGCCCGCGTGCCGACGAGCGTGATCTCGTTGCCGCGGACCCGGACGTCGACGTCCGGGTGCTCGCGCTCGATCTGCCGGAGCAGCCGGTCCTGCGGCCCCAGGAGGCGCACCATCAGCACGCCGTCCATCGTCGCCGTCTGCTCGACGCGGTCAGCCGCAGCGGAGGCGCCGCCCCGCGGGTCAGAGCCCGACATGGTCCTCCTGGCCGCCGAAGCCGGCGAGCACGTGCGCGTGCACGTGGAAGACGGTCTGGCCGGCGTCCGCGCCCGTGTTGAAGACGAGCCGGAACTGGCCGCCCGCGCGCTCCGCCGCGATGCGCGACGCGACCTCGACGACCTCCGCGAGGAGCCCGGGGTCGCCCGCGGCGAGCTCGACGACGTCGCGGTACGCGGCCGTCTTGGGCACCACGAGCACGTGCACGGGCGCCTTGGGCGCGATGTCCTCGAAGGCGATGACGCGGTCGGTCTCCGCGACGATCTCGGCCGGGATCTCGCGCGCGACGATGCGCTCGAAGACGGTGGGCTCTGCGGTGCTG
Source organism: Clavibacter lycopersici (assembly GCF_003576405.1). Taxonomy (GTDB): domain Bacteria; phylum Actinomycetota; class Actinomycetes; order Actinomycetales; family Microbacteriaceae; genus Clavibacter; species Clavibacter lycopersici. The sequence goes on along the minus strand of NZ_QWGT01000065.1, from coordinate 6,942 downwards.
GTCATGCGCCCAGCCTACGCGGGACCCGCGACGTCACCAGCGCCCGAGCGCCGCGTTGACGAGCGCCAGCGCGGCCGGTCCCGCGGTGGACGTGCGGAGGATCCCGGACCCGAGCGCCACGGGGATCGCCCCCGCCGCCCGCAGCGCCTCGACCTCGGCCGGGCTGATGCCGCCCTCGGGGCCGACGACGAGGAGCACGTCGCGCACCTCGTCGCCGTCGGGCGTCGCCAGGTCGACGCGGGAGAGGCGCGCCTCCGCCGTGGGATCGAGCACGAGCACGCGGGAGGTGGCGGCCATGCGCGCGAGGTCCTTCGTCGTCGCGAGCTCCTCCACCTCGGGCACGCGCGGCCGGATGGACTGCTTGACGGCCTCGCGGACGATCGCCCGCCAGCGGTCCCGGCCCTTGGCGACCTTCTGGCCCTCCCAGCGCGAGACGGAGCGCTGCGCCTGCCACGGGATCACCGCGTCGACCCCCAGCTCGGTGGCGGCCTGCACGGCGAGCTCGTCGCGGTCGCCCTTCGCGAGCGCCTGCACGAGGACGACGCGCGGCGCGGGCGCCGGATGCGTCTCGGCCGACTCCACGCGGAGCTCGAGGCGCTGCGGATCCGCCGTCGTGACGACGCAGGACGCGATGGTCCCCCGCCCGTCGCCGACCAGGAGGCCCTCCCCGGCGCGGACGCGGCTCACCGTGACGGCGTGCCGCGACTCCTGCGCTCCGAGCGCGACGACGCGGCCGGTCGCGAGGTCGTCCGCGTCGAGGTCGTCCGCGAGGTGGAAGTGCGCCACGGTCAGACGTTGAGGAAGCGGTCGCGGAGCTTCTGGAACAGGCCCTGCTGGAAGTGCGCGAGGTGCGGCGCGGGCGCCTTGTTGCGCTTGGCGAACTGCTGGATGAGGTCGCGCTCCTTGTGGTCGAGCTTCTGGGGCGTGACCACCTGGATCCCGATCTTGAGGTCGCCGCGACCGGAGCCGCGCAGCTTGGTGACGCCGCGCCCGCGCACCGTGATGATCTCGGCGCTCTGGATGCCAGGCCGGAGCTCGAGGTCGACGTCGCCGTCGAGGGCCTCGATGTGGGCATCGCTCCCGAGGATCGCGTCGACCATGCTCACCTCGACGGTCGCGAGCAGGTCGTCGCCGTTGCGGCTGAACACCTCGTGGTGCTTGACCTTGATCTCGAGGTAGAGGTCGCCGTTGGGGCCACCGGCGGGGCCGACCTCGCCGGAGCCCGGCATCTGCAGGCGCAGGCCCGTGTCGACGCCGGCCGGGATGTCGACCGGCACCGTGCGGCGCGCGCGGACGCGGCCCTGGCCCTGGCAGGTGGGGCACGGGTGCGGGATGACGGTGCCGTAGCCGCGGCAGGTGCCGCACGGGCTCGACGTCATCACGTTGCCGAGCAGCGATCGCACCTGGCGCTGGATGCTGCCGGAGCCGCGGCAGATGTCGCACGTGACCGCGCTGGTGCCGGGCTGCGCGCAGGATCCGTGGCACGTGTCGCACACGACGGCCGTGTCGACCTCGAGGTCACGGTGCACGCCGAAGATGACCTCCTCGAGCTCGACCTCGACGCGGAGCAGCGCGTCCTGGCCGCGCTCCTGCCGGGATCGCGGGCCGCGTCCGCCGCCGCCCTGCTGGCCGCCGAAGAACGTCTCGAAGATGTCGCCGAACCCGCCGAAGCCCTGGCCGCCGCCTCCGCCGAACCCGGCCTGCGGGCCGAGGTCGTACTGCTGGCGCTGCTGGGGATCCGACAGCACGTCGTACGCGTGCGTGACGAGCTTGAAGCGCTCGGCGGCGTCGGGGGCGTCGTTGACGTCCGGGTGGAGCTGGCGAGCCTGCTTGCGGTACGCCTTCTTGATCTCCTCGGCGGATGCGTCGCGGCTCACGCCGAGTACTTCGTAGTGGTCAGCCACGTCGGGCCCTTCGGTGGTGATGGTCGTGGGGATCAGGGGCGGTGCGTCGGCGTGCGGCCGTCACCGCTCCTCGAGCAGGCGCGAGAGGTAGCGCGCGACCGCGCGCACCGACGCCATGTTGGTGGAGTAGTCCATGCGGGTCGGCCCCAGCACGCCGAGGCGCGCGAGCACCCCGCCGGACGAGCTGTAGCCGCTGGTGAGCACGCTCGTCTCGCCGAGGCCGAACGGGGCGTTCTCCCGGCCGATGCTCACGGAGACGCCGTGCTGGTCGGCCTCCATCTCGCCGAGCAGGCGCAGCAGCACCACCTGCTCCTCGATGGCCTCGAGGACGGGCGAGATGCTGCCCGGGAAGTCGCGCTCGGTGCGGGCGAGGTTCGCGGATCCGGCCAGCAGCAGGCGCTCCTGCCGGTTCGCGAGCACCTGCTCCACGAGCGTGCCGGCGAGGACGGACGCCGCGGCGCGCTGCGCGGGCTCGACCTCGTCGGACAGGGTCTCGAGCCGGGTCGCCGCCTCGGCGAGGCCGAGCCCGCCGACGGCCTGGTTGATCCGCGTGCGCATGACCGCGAGGAACGCGTCGTCCGGGTCGCCCGCGAGCTCGACGACGCGCTGCTCGACCCGGCCCGTGTCGGTGATGAGCACGGTGAGCACGCGCGTCGTCGACAGCGCGACGAGCTCGACGTGCTTCACGTGGCTGGTCGCGAGCGACGGGTACTGCACGAGCGCGACCTGGTTGGTGAGCTGCGCGAGGAGCCGGACGGTGCGCGCGAGCACGTCGTCGAGGTCGACCGACTCGCCGAGGAACACGTGGATCGCCTGGCGCTGCGCGGGAGTGAGCGGCCGCACGTCGGCGAGCTGGTCGACGAAGAGGCGGTACCCCTTGTCGGTCGGCACCCGGCCGGACGAGGTGTGCGGGGCGGCGATCAGCTCCTCCTCCTCGAGGAGGGCCATGTCGTTGCGGATGGTGGCGGCCGAGACGCCGAAGGCGTGGCGCTCGACGATGGACTTGGAGCCCACGGGCTCCCGCGAGGACACGTAGTCCTGCACGATCACCCGGAGGACGTCGAGACCGCGTTCCGAGACCATGGCGGCTCCCTCCTGGCACTCGTCTGTTCGGACTGCCAATCGTACCGCGGGTCAGCGGGTGCTCGGCGTTGCCGGTCGCGCGCCGTCGGCGGTACCGTGGACGGGCCCGGTGATGCCAGGCTCCACCACGATCCATCGGCGTGCCGGTCCCCGGCGGTCGCCGCGCACCGAGAGGCTCCCCCGCGATGTCCGCACCCGATCCCCACCCGTACGGCGCGCCCGCTCCGCTCACGCCGAGCGAGGACCGCCTCTGGGCGTCGCTCACGCACTTCCTCGCGATCCTCATCGTGCCGTCGTTCATCGTCTGGCTCGTGTTCCGCGAGCGCGGGCGGTTCACGGACCAGGAGGGCAAGGAGGCGACCAACTGGACGATCAACGTCGCGGGCGCGCTCGTCATCCTCAACGTCCTGCAGGTGGTGTTCGCGTTCATCCCCATCCTGGGCGTCCTCATCGGCCTGCTGCTCGGCCTCGTGATCTTCGCGGTGGTCGTGGTCAACATCGTCTTCGCGATCATCGGCGGCACGCGCGTCCAGGCCGGACGGCCCTACCGCTACCCGATGAACATCCGGTGGATCAAGTAGGCGGTCGACGGTGAGCGCGCGGATCCGCCACGTGGCGATCGACTGCCGGGACCCGCACGCGCTCTCGCTGTTCTGGGCCGGGGTGACGGGCTTCGCGGAGGATCCGGACGAGCCCAACCTCCCCGGCGAGGACGCGGCCTGGCTCGGCGACCCGGTCTCCGGGCTCGGCATCATCCTGCAGCGCTCGGATGCGCCCAAGACGGGCAAGAACCGCGTCCACCTCGACCTCGCGCCCGACGACCGCACGCGCGACGCGGAGGTCGACCGCGTGCTCGCCCTCGGTGCCGCGCTCGTCGCCGACCGCCGGAACGCGGACGGCAGCGGCTGGGTCGTGCTCGCGGATCCCGAGGGCAACGAGTTCTGCGTGGAGCGCAGCGACGCCGAGCGCGAGGCCGGCGACGAGGTGGGCGCCGTCGTCCTCTGACGACCGGCGGGCGGCCTAGTCCTCGAGCAGCCGCCGCACCACCGCGTCGGCCAGCAGGCGGCCCTGCAGCGTGAGCACGAGCGTGCCGGACAGCGCGGCGCGCGGATCCACCAGCCCGTCCGCGATGAGGCCCGCGACCTGGCGGCGGCCCTCCGCGGTGAGCGACGGGATCGCGAGGCCGTCGCGGACGCGGGCGCCGAGCAGCACGCGCTCCACCTCGCGCGTCGCGTCGTCGAGCGACTCGCGGCCGGCGCCGGGTGAGGCTCCCGCGAGCACGCGGTCGGCGTACGCGGCCGGGTGCTTGACGTTCCACCAGCGGACGCCGCCCACGTGGCTGTGCGCGCCGGGGCCGACGCCCCACCAGTCGTGGCCCTGCCAGTAGGCGAGGTTGTGGCGGCTGCGACGCCCGTCGCGGGCCCAGTTGCTGACCTCGTACCACTCGTAGCCGGCCTCGCCGAGCATGCGGTCGGCGAGCTCGTACATGTCGGCCTGCAGGTCCTCGTCGGGTTCCGGCACCTCGCCGCGGCGGATCTGCCGCGCGAGCTTCGTCCCGGGCTCGACGATGAGCGCGTAGGCGGAGAGGTGGTCGGGTGCCTGGGCGATCGCCTGCTCGAGCGAGGCGCGCCAGTCGTCGATGGTCTCCCCCGGCGTGCCGTAGATGAGGTCGAGGCTCACCTCGAGGCCGGCCGCCCGCGCGCCGCGGACGACGGGGGCGATGCGGGCGGGGTCGTGCGTGCGCTCGAGGGTCGCCAGCACGCGCGGCACCGCGGACTGCATGCCGAACGAGACGCGCGTGAAGCCGCCTGCCGCGAGCGCGGCGAGGTACGCGTCGTCGACGCTGTCCGGGTTCGCCTCCGTGGTGACCTCGGCGCCGTCGGCGAGCCCGAAGGTGTCGCGCACGGCGTCCAGCATGCGGACGAGGTCCTCGACCGGCAGGAGCGTCGGGGTGCCGCCGCCGAGGAAGACGGTGGAGGCGGGGCGCGCGGGCACGCCCGACTCCTGCAGCGCGGATCCCGCGAAGCGCACCTCCTGCACGGCCTGCGACGCGTAGTCCGACTGCCTCACGCCGCGGAGCTCGGGCGCCGTGTAGGTGTTGAAGTCGCAGTAGCCGCAGCGCACGCGGCAGAACGGGACGTGCAGGTAGACGCCGAAGGCGCGGGTCCCGGCGCCGTCCGCGGCGGAGGCGGGGAGCAGGCCGTCGGCGGGGGCGGGATCGGCGAGGGGCAGGGCGGACGGCATCCGTCCATCATCCCCCGCGCGGGCAGCGTCCCCGTGCGCCGCCGTCGGGGCCGGCGCCGTGCTCCGGCAGGATGGGGGCATGACCGACGCCCCCTCGCCCAGGCCCCTGCACGTCCTCTGGGACGTCGACGGCACGCTCCTCCTCAACGGCCCGCGCGCCGGCGGCATGTACCACCGGGCCATCGAGCTCGCGGCGGGCGAGGCGCTCGAGGACCGGAGCGTGCACGCGCACGGCAAGACGGACGGGCAGATCATCTGGGAGATGCTCGACCTGTACGGCCTCCCCGAGTCGCTGCACGCGGCCGTGCGCGAGCGGCTCGAGGGCATGTCGCGCGTCGAGCACTACGGGGCGGGTCGGCGCGAGGTCCCGGTCGGCGTCCCCCGTCTCGTCGCCGACGTCGCCGCGCGCGGCTGGGTCGATGCGCTGCTCACCGGCAACTCGCCGCTCCGCGCGCGCTACAAGCTGGACGGCGCGGGGCTCGACGTCGACCTGTTCGACTGGGACGCGTCCTTCTTCGGGCACGAGGCCAGGATCCGCAGCGACCTCACCCGGCGCGCGGCCGAGGCGCTCACCGGAGCGCCCGTCGTGATCATCGGGGACACGCCCGCGGACGGCGTAGCGGCCCAGGCGGCGGGCTTCCCGTTCGTCGCGGTCGCCACGGGCGCCTACGACGTCGAGCAGCTCCGGGCGCCGGACGCGCACGCCGCCGTCGTGGTGCCGGACCTCGCAGCGGGCCATGACGAGGTCCTCGCGTACCTGGACGGGCTCGCGGCGCGCTGACGCGGCCCCGCGGATCAGGCCGACGCGACCGCCGGGTGCAGCGACCGCAGGTAGCGGCGCATGAACACGCCCTGGATGATCCGGAGGACCGGGCTCGCGAGCCGCAGGGGCCACGACGCCGGACGAGAGAAGACGCGCAGGGTGAGCCACACGCTGCCGTCGGGCTCGCGGGAGACGAGGAACGCCTCCTCGCCGCTCAGCGGGTGCCCGTGCACCGTGCCGTAGGCGAAGCCCACGCGGTCGGTCTCCTGCACGGTGTAGACGACGCGGACGGGCGCCTCCGGATGGAACGGACCGAACGGCATGCGGAGCACGGCGGAGGTGCCCGAGGTGATCCACGCGGTGCCGTCGTCGCCGTACAGCGCCTCGCGCGGGCGGTCGGCCGGCACCTGCGGCACCCCGTCCTCGTCGTACTCCAGCCCCGAGTAGCCGGGATCGTCGGGGACCTCGGGCTCGATGCGCGTGACCTCGATGCCGCTGCCGCGCTGCACGCCCCACGTCATGAGGAGCGCGACGGCCTGCTCGAAGCGGTCGTCGCCGCTGCCGAGCCGGGCGCTCGCCTCGGCGGGACGGTAGCCCTCGGGCGGGTAGGTCATGAGGTCGACGGCCTGGGTGCCGCCGACGGAGCCGTACGTGACGGCGGTCGCGGTGTAGGTGCTGCGGCGCATGACGTCAAGACTACGGCGTGGGCCTGCGCGGACGCCGCCGATGCCTAGCACGCGGGGCATGCTCCTGTCATCCACCGCTCGGAGGCCCGCGCGTCATCCGCGCGCGCCGCCGCGGGGATGATGTTCGTGCGCGTGACGAATCCGTGATCAGAAAAGGATTCGACAGCACCGCCGCGCCGATACGTTGGGACCAATCCGAGGCGCGGATCCGACCATCCGGTCGCTCGCTCCCCATCGGTGCTCCCACCCTCCGACTCCGAGG
>NZ_QWGT01000064.1 GCF_003576405.1 Clavibacter lycopersici | reverse complement strand
CCGCCGCCCCGGCCGGAGGCGGCGTCGGCCGCTGACGTGAGGATCCCGTGCCGCGTCCGCAGCGCGTCGCGCCGGGCGAGCGCCGCGGTGAGGGGCGTGCCGTCGTCGAGGCGGGCGGCCGTGTTGGTGAGGTTGATCCGCGTCACGAGCTCCGCGAGCCGGTCGATCTCCTCGCCCGCCTCCGCGAGGAGCGCGGCCGCGTCCTCCGCGGGATCCTCGCCCTCCTGGTACCGGGCGCTCGCCTGGATCCTGCTCCGCAGCGACTCGATGCGCCTCTGCAGGTCGGACCGTTCCATCAGCGCCTCGGCGAGTCTCATGCATCCACCGTGCCACGCGGCCGGACGCCTCGCCAGCGGGGGCGGCGCGGACGCGGTCCGTCCGCGGCGCGGCGGCGGGTGCGCCCGGGCATAGCATTCCGGTCATGCTGTCGACCCCGCCGCCCGAGCGCGCGACCCCCGGTCGACCCGCGGCGATCGACGCGCAGGACCTCGCCCGCGTCGCCATCGGCCTGTTCGCCGAGCGCGGCTACGACGCCGTGAGCATGGCCGACATCGCCGAGGCCGCGGGCGTCGGCCGCCGCAGCCTCTTCCGCTACTTCCCGAGCAAGGCCGACCTCGTGTGGGCGGGCGCGGACGTCGTCGGCGCCGAGCTCGAGCGGCTCCTCGCCGAGGGCCCGGGCGACCGGCCGCTGGGAGAGGCGTACGCCGACGCGTTCGTCGGCGCGCTCGGCCCGCGCTTCCTCGATGTCGGGATGACGCGCGTGCGGCTGCGGATCATCGACGCGCACCCCGACCTGCACAGCCGGTCGTCCCCGCGCATCACCGCCGCGTCGCCCGCGCTCGCCGAGTTCGTGGCGCAGGCGCTGCCGGATCTCCGCGGCACGCTCGAGGCGGCCGCCGTCGCCGAGGCGCTCGCCTCCGCGAGCCACACCGCGCTCCGCTGGTGGGCGACGCGCTCCGACGACGAACGGCCCGACGAGTCGATCCGCCGGGCCGTCCGCGCGCTCGCGCTGCCCGGCCCCCGCTAGATCGCGGACCAGCCGCCGTCGGACGCGAGGATCACGCCGTTCACGTTGCTGCTCTGGTCGCTCGCGAGCCAGATGACCGAGTTCGCCATCTCGTCGGCCTCGACCGGCGCCGGGACGATGGTCTGCATGATCGGCCCCATCACCCGGCCGGCGTGCTCGGAGCGCATTGGCGCCTCGATCGCCGTGTTGGTCGCGCCGGGTGCGACGGCGTTCGCGCGGATCCCCTGCCCGGCGTAGAGCACGGCCGTGTTCTTGGTCATGCCGGCGACCGCGTGCTTGGAGGCGGTGTACGCGAGCCCGGCGGCGGATCCGCGGAGCGCGGCCTCGGAGGCGATGTTGACGATCGCGCCCTTCCCGGCCTCGATCATGAGCGGCAGCACCGCGCGCGTGAGGCGCATGACGGCCGTCACGTTCACCGCGAACACGAGGTCCCACGTGCGGTCGTCGACCTCGGCGGCGGGCAGGAAGCCGTCCATGATCCCGGCCACGTTCGCGAGCACGTCGACCCGCCCGTCGGCCGCGGCGACGATCGCCTGCACGCCGTCCTCCGTCGTGATGTCGCCCACCACGGGCACGAGGTCGAGGTCGGGGTTCTCCGCCACGAGCGCGTCGAGGCGCTCGGCCGAGACGTCGGCGGCGATCACGCGCGCGCCCTCGCGGGCGAAGCGCAGCGCCGACGCCCGGCCGATGCCGCTGCCCGCTCCGGTGACGATCGCGGTGCGTCCGCTGAACTGCTGATCCTGGGTCATGTGGTCCCTCGCTGTCGGGCCGGCCTCGTCGCCGGCCCGACCATTATGGCACGCGGTGCCATAAGTACCCAGGAGGCGTTCAGGCCAAGACGGGATCCGCGGCCGGCGGCGCCTCGTGCCGCCCCGCCCGGTGCGACGGCCACCAGAACCGGTCGCCGAGGAGGAACACGATCGCCGGCACCAGCAGCGTGCGCACCACGAGGGTGTCGAGCAGCACGCCGATGCAGACGATGACGCCGATCTGCGTGAGCGCCACCACCGGCAGCACGCCGAGCACCGCGAACACGGCGGCGAGCAGGACGCCCGCGCTCGTGATCACCCCGCCGGTCGACGCGAGCGCCCGCACCATGCCCTCGCGCGTGCCGTGCAGACGTCGCTCCTCCCTCGCCCGGGTCACGAGGAAGATGTTGTAGTCGACCCCCAGCGCCACCAGGAACAGGAACGCGAACAGCACCACGCTCGTGTCGAACGCGGGGAAGCCGAGCAGCTGCTGGAACAGCACGTTGGCCGCGCCGAGGCTCGCGAAGAAGGTGGCGAGCACGGTCGCGATGAGGAGCACCGGCGCCACGAGCGAGCGCAGCAGGATCGCGAGCACCGTGAACACGATGGCCAGGATGATCGGGATGATCAGGCCCTGGTCGCGCGCGGAGGAGGAGGCGGTGTCGGCCGCGGTCGCGTCGCTGCCGCCCACGAGCGCGCGGGCCTCGTCGCCGCCGGCCGCCTGGAACGCGTCGCGGAGGTCCTGCACGCTCCGGAAGGCCGCGGCGCTCTCGGGCTCGGCGTCGAGCTGCACGTCGATCCGCGTCAGCCCGCCCGCCGACTCGCCCGCGCGGGCGCTCTGCACGCCGGGCACGGACTCGGCGGTGGATGCGGTCGCCGCAGCCGCCGCATCCGGCGCGAGCACCACGGTCTGCGCCGTGAGCCCGGCCGAGAAGGAGTCGTCCACGATCTGCTGCGCGCGCACCGAGTCGGGCGATCCGAGCAGCTGGTCGGTCTGCGAGAGGCCGACGCGCGCGCCGACGAGGCCGAGCGCGAGGATCCCCACGCCCGCCACCGCGACGGCCGCGACGACCGCGGGCCGCCGGGAGACGCCCTGGCCGAGGCGGCGCCACAGGCCGGGCTTGCGCGCGGGATCCGCGTCGCTCCCGGCCCGCGGGATGAACGGCCAGAACAGCCCGCGGCCGCACACCACGAGCGCGGCGGGCAGCACGCAGAGGGCGGCGACCATCGCGATGGCCACGCCGACCGCGCACGCGAACCCGAGCGCGCGGTTGCCGGAGAGCTCGGCGAGCAGCAGCGTGAGGAGGCTGAGCGCGACCGTGCCCGCGCTCGCCGCGATGGCGGGACCCGCGCTCGTGACGGCCGTGACCATCGCGCGGTGCCTGTCCTCCACGCGCGTCAGCTCCTCGCGGTAGCGCGCGACGAGGAGGAGCGCGTAGTTGGTGCCGGCGCCGAAGACGAGCACCGAGAGGATCCCGCCGACGGACGCGTCGATCGTGACGCCGAGCGGCTCGGCGAGGCCCGTGACGACGACCCGCGCCAGGCCGTCGGCCGCGCCGACCACCACGAGCGGGACGATCCAGAGCACCGGGCTGCGGTACGTGACGATGAGCAGCACGGCGACCACGAGCACGGTCACGAGCAGCAGGCGGAGGTCGGCGCCCGCGAACGCGTTCGCGATGTCGGCCTGGAACCCGACCGGGCCGGTGAGGAGCGCGGTGACGCCGTCGGGGAGGTCGGCGCTCGCCGTGGCGCGGAGGGCGGTGGCGGCGGCCGTCGGATCCTCCGCCACGGTCGCGGCGTCGAGCGGCACGGCCACGAGCTCGGCCGTCCCGTCGTCGCTGACCTGCGGGACGACGGCCTGCGGCACGGTGGATCCCTCGGCCAGTGCGGCCGCGCGCGCCTCGATCGCGGCGGTGTCGGCCTCGGTGAGCGCGGCGCCGTCCCGGCTGTAGACGAGGATCCCGACGGTGGTGTCGGCGCTCGGGAACCCCTCCAGGAGCTCGGTGACCTGCGCGGCCTGGCTCGAGTCGGGCAGGCCGGAGGGCGGGAACGCGCTCGCCTCCGACTTCGGGACGAGCGCGAAGAGCGCGGCGACGGCGACGGCCGCGGCGACGAGCGTGATCCACGCGGATCGCCGCGAGCGGATGAGACGAGCGAGAGCTCTCAAGGTGTCCTCCTGGGGTGAGAACCGTCAGCATACTGACTATCAAGGTCCTTAGCGAACCTTCGCCTACGATGTGGGGATGGCAGGGGAGACGGCGGCGGGCGACCGCGCCGAGATCGGCGCCGCGCTGCGCGACGTGCTGGCCCTCGCCACCCGCTTCGAGCGGAAGCTCGGCCGCACGCTCTCCGTGAACCCCACCGACCTGCGCGCGATGGAGCACCTCATCGCCTCGGGCGCGCTCACGCCGACGGAGCTCGCCGCCCGGCTCGACATCTCGACGGCCGCGTCCACCCTCGTGGTCGACCGGCTCGTGGAGCTCGGGCACGTGCGCCGCGGCCCGCACCCGTCCGACCGCCGGCGGATCCTGGTGCGCGCGGAGCCTGCGTCGGAGGAGCGGGCGCTCGCCGAGATCCAGCCCATGCTCGAGGGCGTGCGCCGCGCCATCGGCGGCCTCAGCGCCGCCGAGCGCGCGACCGTGCTGCGCTTCCTCGACGAGGTGCGCGGCGTCTACCGCGAGGTGGTCGCGGAGCCGGGCGCGGGATCCGCACCGCCCGCCCCCTGACCTCCGCGTCCAGCTCCCGCTCGACTGGCGGTCACCGCGCTCGTGGATGATGGTCGAGGATCCCGCACCCGGCGGGCCGGGAGAGGAGCAGCCGTGAGCGCAGCGGACCGATCGGACGAGCAGGGCGGGCAGCGGGGACTGGTCCTCGGCGGCGGGGGCGTCGCCGGGATCGCGTGGGAGACGGGTCTGATCTCGGGGCTCATCGCCGCGGGCATCGACCTCGGCGCGGCCGACACGGTCGTCGGCACCTCGGCCGGATCCGTCGTGGCGATCAACCTGCGCGCGGGCGCCATCGAGGCCGCCTACGACGAGCACTTCGTCGACGTCGCCGGGATGGCCGAGCCGACGGGCAGCCGCGACCTCGCGCGCACCGTCGAGGTCATCGGCGAGGGCGTCGCGAGCACGGCGGGCGAGATCCCCACGCGGCAGAGGATCGGCGAGCTCGCGCTCGAGGAGTACGACCCCGAGGTGGACGACGCCGCGAGCGTCGAGCGCATCGGCCAGCTGCTGCCCATCCGCGACTGGCCCGAGCAGGACCTCCGCATCACCGCGGTCGACGCCGGCACCGGCCGCTTCACCGTCTTCGACAAGGACTCCGGCGCCGACCTCGTGCGCGCGTCGGCCGCGAGCTGCGCCGTGCCCGGCGTCTTCCCGCCCGTCACCATCGACGGCCGCCCCTACATGGACGGCGGCATGCGCTCCGCCACGAACGCCGACGTCGTCGCCGACCACGAGCGGATCCTCGTCATCGCGTGCGGCCCCGAGGCCCCGCAGAGCGGCATGGGCCCGACGCTCTCCACCGTCGTCCAGCAGCTGCGCGGCCGCGCCGACGTGCTCGTGATCCAGGCCGACGCCGACAGCACGGCCGCCTTCGGCGAGAACTCCCTCCTGCTCTCGACGCGCAAGGCGTCCGCGGAGGCGGGCCGCCGCCAGGCCGAGCGCCTCGCCGAGGAGATCCGCGCCTTCTGGGGCTGATCCCGCCCGCACCACGTCGAGGGGCCCGGCCGCGTCATGCGGCCGGGCCCCTCGTGTCGGCGGATGCGCGGATCAGGCGGCGGGCACCGCGTCCGCGAGCCCCGCGTGCGCCGCGTGCTCGGGGTACAGCAGCGGCAGCTGCAGCGTGAGCCACGGGCTGAACGCCCACGGCGTGTGGGCGACGGCGGGGATGAGCTCCTCGGGATCCACCCACTGGTACTCGCCTACCTCCTCGGGCCGCGGATCCACCGGCGTGGCCGCCACGGCGCGGAACACGGGGCAGATCTCGTTCTCGACGACGCCCGCGGCGTCGGTGGCGCGGTAGCGGAAGTCGGGCAGCACGAGCTCCACCGACTCGAGCGTCAGCCCCAGCTCCTGCTCGGCGCGGCGGTGCACGGCCTCGAGCATGTCCTCGTCGGGCGCGGGGTGGCCGCAGAACGAGTTGGTCCAGACGCCGGGCCAGGTGAGCTTGCCGATGGCGCGGCGCGTGACGAGGATCCGCCCCTCGGAGTCGAAGACGTGGCACGAGAACGCGAGGTGCAGCGCGGTGTCGCGGGTGTGGACCGTCGCCTTGGGCGCCGTCCCGATGGTCTCGCCGTCGTCGTCCAGGAGGACGACGAGCTCGGTGTGCTGTGACATGCGCTCCCTGCTTTCCGTTACCCCCACGATGTTAGGTTTCATCCGTGGACGCCACCAACCTCGCTGCCGTCTCCACATCGAGGCAGGCCCATGTGAACGGCGTCCTGGACGCGTTCTTCGCGAGGTCCCTCGTCCGGGCCGAGGCCATGGGCGACGAGTACGTGAAGCTCTGGCGCACGCTCGAGTCGAACACCGCCGGCGGCAAGCGCTTCCGGCCCCGCATGGTGATGGCCGCGTACGACGGCCTCGGCGGCCAGGACGTGCAGGCCGCGGCCCACGTCGGCGCCGCCTTCGAGATGCTGCACACCGCGCTCATCGTCCACGACGACGTCATCGACCGCGACTTCACGCGGCGCGGCGGCCCCAACGTCTCCGGCGCCTACCGCGACATCGCCACCACGCAGGGCCTGCCCCAGCCGCTCGCCGAGCACCGCGGCATGTCGGCCGCCGTCATCGCGGGGGATCTGGCGCTCGTCAACGCGTACCGCCTCATCGACGCGAGCGGCGTGCGCGACCTCACCCGGTCGCACCTGTTGGAGATCCTCGACGACGCCGTATTCGCGTCTGCCGCCGGCGAGCTCATCGACGTCGAGTTCTCGCTCACCGCGGACGTGCCGAGCGTCGACGAGATCCTCCGCATGGAGCGCCTCAAGACCGCCGTCTACTCGTTCGAGGCGCCGCTGCAGGCGGGCGCCGTGCTCGCCGGCGCGAGCCCCGCGGTCGTCGCCGCGCTCGGCGACTTCGGCCGCGACATCGGCATCGCCTACCAGGTGGTCGACGACGTGCTCGGCGTCTTCGGCGACGAGCAGGAGACCGGCAAGACCAACCTCGGCGACCTGCGCGAGGGCAAGCGCACCGTGCTCATCGCGCACGCTGTCCGCTCGTCGGAGTGGGGCGAGATCAGCTCGCTCGTCGGCAAGGACGACCTCTCCCGCGGCGAAGCGGCGCTCGTCCGCTCGGTGCTCGAGAGCTCGGGTGCCCGGGCGTACGCCGAGGGCGTCGCGCGGGACCTCGCGGTCGCCGCGTGCGCGCGCCTCGAGGACCCGGTCGTGCCGGACGCGCTCCGCCGGGAGCTCGTGCCCGTCGCGGAGTCCGTGCTCGGGCGCATCCGATGACGCGTCGCCTGCCCGGCCGCCGGCCCGCCGCCCCCGAGGCGCCCACGGGCCTCGAGAAGTACGACCGCGTCGCGCAGGAGACGGCCTCCGTCGTGATCCGCCGCTACTCCACCTCCTTCGGCCTCGCGTCGCGCCTCCTCGGGCCGGACGTCCGCCAGCACATCGAGAACGTGTACGCGCTCGTGCGCGTGGCCGACGAGATCGTCGACGGCGCCGCAGCCGGGGCCGGCGTGGATCCCGCGCACGTCGAGGCCCTGCTCGACGCCCTCGAGCAGGAGACCGAGGACGCCATGCTCCGCGGCTACAGCACCAACCTCGTCGTGCACGCGTTCGCGATCACCGCCCGCCGCGTCGGCTTCGGCGCCGAGCTCACCGCGCCGTTCTTCGCCTCCATGCGCATGGACCTGCGCCGCATGGAGCACAGCCCTGCGTCCTTCACGGAGTACGTGTACGGATCCGCCGAGGTCGTCGGCCTCATGTGCCTGCGCGCGTTCCTGGTCGGCCACGCGACGACGCGCCCCGAGCGGATCCGGTTCGAGGAGGGAGCGAAGCGCCTGGGCGCCGCGTTCCAGAAGGTCAACTTCCTGCGCGACCTCGCCGCCGACCACGGCGCGCTCGGCCGCAGCTACTTCCCCGGCGTCGACGTCCGGACCTTCTCGGAGGCCGACAAGGAGCGCATCCTCGACGACATCGACCACGACCTCCGCATGTCCGGCGCCGTGATCCCCGACCTCCCCGCCTCCAGCCGTCGCGCCGTCGCGCTCGCGCAGGGCCTGTTCGCGGAGCTCGCCGTGCGGCTCCGCGACACCCCCGCGTCCGAGCTCGTGCGCACGCGCGTCCGGGTGCCGGATCCCGTCAAGGCCCGCATCGCGCTCGCCGCCGCCGCGGGCGCCGAGCCGTCCGGCGTCGACGGCCGCCTCGTGCGCCGCTCCCGCGGACCCCGCGCGCACGCCGCCCGCCCGACCCCCGCAGCCCGTCCCACTCCGACCCAGCCCGCCCCGTCCGACCCCGAGCAGCAGGAGAGCGCCATGACCGCACCCACCGCCATCGTGATCGGCGGCGGGATCGCCGGCCTCGCCTCGGCCGCGCTCCTCGCCCGCGACGGCTACCGCGTCACCCTCGTCGAGGGCCGCGACGAGGTCGGCGGGCGCGCCGGGTCCTGGGAACAGGACGGCTTCCGATTCGACCTCGGCCCCAGCTGGTACCTCATGCCCGAGGTGTTCGACCACTTCTTCAAGCTGATGGGCACGAGCGCCGCCGAGCAGCTCGACCTCGTGCGCCTGCCCGGCTACCGCGTGCTCTTCGAGGGCGATCCCGAGCCCATCGACATCCGCGACTCCCGCGAGGCGAACCTCGACCTGTTCGAGAGCGTCGAGCCCGGATCCCGCCCTGCCATGGCCCGCTACCTCGACTCCGCGAAGGACGTCTACGAGGTCGCGAAGAAGCGGTTCCTCTACACGACCTTCGCCGACTACCGGCCGCTGCTGAAGCGCGACGTCGTCACCCGCACGGGCACGCTCGCGAAGCTGCTGCTCACGCCGCTCGAGACGCACGTGGCCCGCTACGTGAAGGACCGGCGCCTGCGCCAGATCCTCGGCTACCCGGCCGTGTTCCTCGGCTCCTCGCCGAAGCTCGCGCCGAGCATGTACCACCTGATGAGCCACCTCGACCTCGAGGACGGCGTGCTGTACCCGCAGGGCGGCCTCATCACCGTCATCGACGCGATCGCGAGCGTGGCGCGCGGCGAGGGCGTCGAGATCCGCACGGGCGCGCCCGTCTCGCGGATCCTCACCGAGCCGACCACGGCCGGGAGGGCGCGGGCGCGCGGCGTGCAGATCACGACCGACGCGGGCACCGAGACGCTCGAGGCCGACGTGGTCGTCTCCACCGCCGACCTGCACCACACCGAGACCGAGCTCATCCCCGAGGCGTTCCGCACCTACCCGCAGTCGTACTGGGACAAGGCCACGGCCGGCCCCGGCGCCGTGCTCGTCTACCTCGGCGTGAAGGGCGGCCTGCCCGAGCTGCACCACCACACGCTGCTGTTCACGGAGGACTGGGACGAGAACTTCTCCCGCATCTTCCCGCCGAAGGGCGGCACGACCTCGGTGCCGGATCCCGCGAGCATCTACGTCTGCAAGCCCAGCGCCACCGACCCGTCGGTCGCGCCCGAGGGATACGAGAACGTCTTCATCCTCGTGCCCATCCCCGCGGATCCGGGCATCGGCCGCGGCGGGATCGACGGCGCCGGGGACGCGCGCGTGGAGGAGATCGCCGACCGCGCCATCCAGCAGATCAGCGACTGGGCCGGGATCCCCGACCTCGCCGAGCGCATCGTCCTCCGCCGCACCTCGGGCCCCGGTGACTTCGCCGGCGACCTGCACTCGTGGAAGGGCACCATCCTCGGGCCCGCCCACACGCTCACGCAGTCGGCCATGTTCCGCGCCGGCAACACGAGCAAGAAGGTCGACGGGCTGCACTACGCCGGCGGATCCACCATCCCCGGCATCGGCCTGCCCATGTGCCTCATCAGCGCGGAGATCCTCGTGAAGCGCCTCCGCGGCGACGTGTCGACCGGCCCCGGTGCCGAGCCGCTCGTGCGCACGGTCGGCCGCCCGGTGGTCTGATGGGGCTCATCTACCTCACGCTGCTGCTCGTGTCGCTCGGCTGCATGATGCTCATCGACCGGCGCTGGCGACTGTTCTTCTGGCGCGACCGCACCGCCGCGGCGCTCACGACCCTCATCGGCGTCGCGTTCTTCCTGCTGTGGGACATCGCCGGCATCTCGCAGGGCATCTTCTTCCGCGGGGAGACGTCGATCATGACGGGGATCCTCGTCGGCCCGGAGCTGCCGCTCGAGGAGGTCTTCTTCCTCACGCTGCTCTGCTACCTCACGATGAACCTCGTCAACGGGTTCGGCCGTCTCGCCGACCACCACGTCGCCCGGGCGAGGGAGCGCGCCAACCGATGAGCTACCTCGTGCTCGACCTGCTGTTCCTGCTGCCCGTCGCGATCGTCGGGTTCCTGTTCCGCCGCCTGCTGCTGCGCGAGGCGAACGCCGAGCCGTACGGATCCAGCCGCTTCGACTACCCCGAGTACTACTGGTACCGGCGGATGCCCGTCGCGATCCTGCTCGTGATGACGCTCATCTTCGACAACCTCATGATCAAGGTGGGGCTCGTCGGCTACGACCCCGACGCGCTCGTGGGCTTGATGCTCGGCTATGCGCCCATCGAGGACTTCGCGTACGCGATCGCCGCGCTCGTGCTGCTACCCGCGGTCTGGTACCTGCTGCGTCGGCGCCGCCGGGTGTCCGGCATCGAAGCGCATGGGTGACGTGCGCACGCGGCCGGGTGCCGCGGGGACGCTGCGCACCATCGCGCTCTCGTCGCGCCCGATCTCGTGGGTGAACACCGCGTTCCCGTTCGCGGCCGCGTACCTCACCGTCACGCGCGAGCTGGACCTCACGGCGATCCTCGGCACCCTCTACTTCCTCATCCCGTACAACCTCGCGATGTACGGCATCAACGACGTCTTCGACTACGAGTCCGACATGCGCAACCCGCGCAAGGGCGGCGTGGAGGGCGCCGTGCTCGCCCGCGCGATGCACCGGCCGGTGCTCATCGCGGTGCTCGTCACGAACGTGCCGTTCCTCGCGTACCTCGTGGCCGTGGGATCCGCGGCGAGCACCGCCGTGCTCGCCGTCAGCGTCTTCGCCGTGATCGCGTACTCGCTCAAGGGCCTGCGCTTCAAGGAGCGCCCGGTGCTCGACTCCCTCACGTCGAGCACGCACTTCACCTCGCCGGCCGTCTACGGGATCGTGCTCGCGGGCGGCACGTTCACGCCCGCGCTGTGGGCGATCCTCGCGGCGTTCTTCCTGTGGGGCGTCGCCTCGCACGCGTTCGGCGCCGTGCAGGACATCGTGGCCGACCGCGAGGGCGGCATCTCCTCCATCGCGACCGAGCTCGGCGGGGCGGTGACCGTGCGGATCGCCGTGCTCGCGTACGCGGCGGCGGGCGTGGCGATGCTGTTCACGGGGTTCCCGGGGATCATCGCGGCCGTGCTCGTGATCCCGTACATCCTCAGCACCGCGCCGTTCTGGTCCATCCGCGACGAGGACGCGGAAGCGGCGAACCGCGGCTGGCGCCGCTTCCTCGGCCTCAACTTCCTGTCCGGCTTCGTGGTGACGATGCTCCTCATCGCGTACTGGCTCGCGAACGCCTGACGCCCGCGATCAGTAGTGCGTCGGCATCATGCCGGTGAGGATCTCGCGGCGTCGGCGCGCGTGCTCGCCCGCGAAGGAGAGCAGCTCCATGTCGTGCTCGCGCATCCACGCGATGGCGGCCTCGAGCGTGACGGCGGTGGACACCCACACGCGGCGGCCGGAGTCGTCGACCGCGTCGGCGTAGACCTCGAAGACGGGATCCGCGCCGGGCGCGCGCACGGTGGGCACGACGTAGCCGAGCACGGGCTGCGACGCGATCTGCACGCGCCAGGCGCCCTGGTGGAAGCGGGCGTGCGGGTGGTGGATGAGGGGCTCGGGCTCGCGGGTCATCGGTGCTCCAGGTGTCAGGTCGGGGGCGCGAGCACCCGGCCGTGCTCGTGGACGACGATAGGCTCGGCGTCCGACACGGGGGTGGCCGGCGCATGATGGACGGACGCCCCACGAGCCCCAGGAGCCCATGTCACCGCCGATCCGCCTCCTCCACCAGACGGTCCGCCCCTTCGTGGCGGCCGGCCTGCGCGGAGGCATCCCCACCCCGCTGACCGCGGCCGTGCCCACGGACGCGCCCGTCGGCGTGGTGCCGGGGCCGGATCCCGACCGGATCCTCGTGCTCGGCGGCATCGGCGGATCCGGCGTCGGCCTGCGCACGCACGCGGAGGGCGTGGCGGCGCAGTCGGCGAGGGCGCTCGCCGCGATCACGGGCCGCGGCGTCGAGTGGCGCACCGTCCCGCTCGCCGACCAGCACCTCACCGCGACGCAGGAGGCCGTGCGGCAGATCACGGAGCTGCACCGCTACGACGTGGTGCTCGTGATGCCCGGGGTCGCCGACGCGCTGGAGCTCGCGCGCATCACCCCGTGGGTCCACCGGCTCGAGGACCTGCTCGACCACCTGGTGGAGCAGACCGCCGACAACTCGACGGTGCTCGTCTCGGACGTGCCGCAGGTGTCGCAGTACGTGCAGGCGGGCACGTTCGTGCGCGGCCTCTTCCGGGATCACGCCATGTACCTCTCGCAGCGCAAGGCCGAGGTCTGCGCGCGCTTCCCGCAGGTCACGTCGGTGAAGCTGCCGGACGCGGGGCCCGTCGACTTCGAGGGCGGCGAGTTCCGCTACGCGTCCATGTACCGCCGCTGGGGCGAGCACCTGGGCCGCGTCATCGCCGACCTGCAGGCGGGGCGCGGGCCGGCCTGAGGCCTTCCGGCCGGTCCGTCAGATCCGCCCGCTCGCGTCCCTAGCGCCCGCGCCGCTGGCCGCGCGGCGGGGGAGTGCGCTTCCCGCCGCCCTTCTGCGCCGGCTTCGACCCGCCCTTCG
>NZ_QWGT01000063.1 GCF_003576405.1 Clavibacter lycopersici | reverse complement strand
GACGCTCGACGAGGACGCTGCCGCCGAGCTGGCGCGCACGGGCGCGCTCCTCGACGCCCGCGCGGGGGAGCGGTACCGCGGCGAGGTCGAGCCCGTGGATCCGCGCGCCGGCCACATCCCCGGCGCCGTGAGCGCGCCGACCGTCGACAACCTCGACGCGGACGGCGCGTTCCTCCCGGCCGACGAGCTGCGGGCGCGGTACGCGGCGCTCGGGGTGCGGCCGGGCGACATCGTGGGCGTCTACTGCGGGTCCGGGGTCACCGCCGCGCACGAGGTGGCGGCGCTGGCCATCGCGGGGATCGACGCGGCGCTGTACCCGGGATCCTGGTCGGCGTGGTCGAACCGGCCTGACCGGCCGGTGGCGACGGGCGCGGAGCCGGGCGGCGCCTGACGCCGGCCGGCCTCAGCAGCACGGGCGGGATCAGTCCGGGAGCCGCCGCACGGCGATCACGGTGCAGTCGTCCGCCTGGTCCTTCGGCGTGAGCGCGATGAGGGCGTCGATGAACGCGTGGACCGAGCCCTCCCGCAGGAGGAGCTCCGCGAGGTACGCGTAGGCGCCCTCCTCGTCGTCGAAGAAGTCGAGGATGCCGTCGCTGAAGATCACGAGGCTGTCGCCCGGGCGCAGGTGGGCCGTCT
This sequence comes from Clavibacter lycopersici, assembly GCF_003576405.1. Lineage (GTDB taxonomy): Bacteria > Actinomycetota > Actinomycetes > Actinomycetales > Microbacteriaceae > Clavibacter > Clavibacter lycopersici. Next base: position 12,150 of record NZ_QWGT01000063.1, on the reverse strand, counting down.
CCTCCTGCCAGCCGTCCTCCGCCTCGAGCCCCAGGGGGAGGTTGCGGCCGCGCAGGGGCAGCGTGCTGCCGTCCGTCCGGACCACGAGCGAGAGGCCGTGGCCGGCGTCGACGTAGGTGAGGACGCCCGTGGCGAGGGTCAGCCGGGCGTGGAGCAGCGTCGAGAACGACCCGGCGGTCGAGAGGTCGTCGACGAGCGCGGCAGCGGCGTGCACCATCGTGCCGCGGACCCCGTGCGTGCGGGACGCGAGGCGGACCGTCGCCCGGACCCCGGCGGCGAGGATCGCAGCGCCGATCCCCTTGCCCATGACGTCGGCCAGCATGAGCCGGAGGTCGCCGCCCTCGAGGAACCAGTCGTGCACGTCGCCGCCCACCACCAGCGCGGGGACGCTCGTGCCCGCGACCTCGTAGCCGTCGAGGTGGGGCGCCGGCAGCGGGGAGAGAGCGCGGGCGACCTCGACGGCGCGCTTCCTGTCGGTCTCGTGGGCCAGCTCCTCGGAGAAGAAGTCGCCGATGAGGGCGAGTCGCGCGCGGTCGGTGGGCCCGAAGGCGCGGGGGACGGTGTCGGCGATGAGGAAGGCGCCGATGACGTTGCCGTCCGGCGCGCGCAGCTGCTGGGCGGCGTAGAAGCGGAGGCCGAGCGGCCCGGTGACGCTCGGGGACGTGGCGAACCGCCCGTCGCACAGGGCGTCCTCGACCACGAGCATGCCGTCGGCCGCGTCGAGCGACGCGTCCGTGAGGGTGCCGTGCCGCGGCCAGCGGGCGGAGGGCAGGCCGACGCTCGACTTCATCCAGATGGCATCGGCGCCGATGATGCCCACCGCGGCCAACGGCACGCGGTAGAACTCCGCGATCATCACCGTGATGCGGTCGAAGCGCGTCTCGGGCGCCGTGCCGAACACGTGGAGGTCCTCGAGCGACCGGAGCCGTCGTCGCTCGCGGAGGTCGGTGTCCATGCCGGTGCCCCCTGTGCGTCTCCCCGCGGATCCCCCGATCCGCGCATCGCGCCGTCCGACCGAGCCGTCCGTGCGTGATCCGCCGAGCCTACGCCTCCGGGGGATGCGCGCCGGGCGCGGGGCACCCTCGGGACGCCCCGTGCGCGTGCGTCGACGGACCGGCTCGCGCCGCGCGTCAGGGCCGCCGGACCGGCTGCTGCAGCTCCGTGACCCAGTCGGACTGGTCCTCGGACTCCGCGCGCACGTAGAGCTCCCGGCACGGCCCCGCGTGGACGAGCCCGCGCGCGAGCACCTCCGCGTGGATGGCCTGCCAGCTCTCGGCGATGCGGTCCATGGAGCCGAGGTGGATGCCGCACACCGCGACCTCGGCGGCCGGGAGCACCACCACCTCGAACCCGTCGCGCGCCGGCCCCGCGTGGGCGTAGCCGGCGACGACCTCCAGACCGTCCTCGACGGCGGCGTACTGCGCGATGGGCGTCTCCAGGGCTCCGCGCTCACCGCCGATGACCGCGGCGACGGCGTCGAAGGACGGACCCACGACGCCCGCCACCTCCGGCTGCTCGGCCACGACGGTGCGGCGGGCCGCGAGGCGGACCGCGGGCAGGGGCTTCTCGATGATCTCGATGCGGGACATGCGCTTCTCTCTCTCGATGAGGTGGAGCCTCCGCTCCACGTCGACGAGCCTCGAGGAGGCGATCCGGTGCTCCCGCTCGACCTCGGCCCGGCGGATGCGCAGGAGGGCGGCGATGCGATCGCCGTCCACCCCGCTCTCCAGGATCGACGCGATGTCGTCCAGGCCGAACCCGAGCTGGCGCAGCGCGACGATCCGGTGCAGCCGTGCGAGCTGCGACGGATCGTAGGACCGGTACCCGGTGAGCTCGTCCACGTGGACCGGCACGAGCAGGCCGGCCGTGTCCCAGTGCCGCAGCATGCGGTGGGTCACCTGGCCGATCTGCGCGAAGACCCCGATGGACAGCATGCGTCGAATCTCCCGTCTTCCACGGTGTGAGGGTCAAGCGGTGCGGTCGGATCGGCGTCAGGGCCCCGGAGCGGGGAGCCGTGGCGTCAGCCCGCAAGCACCTTCCGGATCCGCTGCAGCGACACGGGCTCGGCCGTCGGCAGGTGCTGCGCGAAGAGGCTGAGGCGCAGCTCCTCGAGCATCCAGCGCGCGTGCACCAGCGACTCGGGCGCGTGCGGCGCGGACGGGATCACGCCGCCTGCCTCGCGGTAGAGGTCGGTCGCCTTCTGCACCTCGGTCATCCACGCGCGGTCGCGCGCGGGCTGGTCGGGCAGGCGCTGCACGCGGTGGGTGAGGCCGGAGAGGTACGCAGGCAGGCGCTGCAGCCGCGCGAGACCGGTGGCCGAGACGAAGCCCGGGTGCACGAGGCCGGCGAGCTGCTCGCGCGCGTCGGTGAGCGCGCCGATCAGCTGCATGCTCGTGGCCTGCTTGATGGCGCGCTCGGCGTCGCGGTACCCCGTGAGGATGCGGTTGACGAGCGCGACCGTGTCGAACATCGAGTCCATGATCACGCCCGAGACGCGGTCGCGCGCCGTCTCGAACAGCTCCTTCGAGTAGATCGCGCCGCCGGGAGCGACGCGCTCGAGCACCTGGTCGATGGCGGCGAGCAGGCAGTCGTCGAAGAGCGCCTGCACGTTCGGGTAGGGGCTCGTCGCGAGCGTCAGCTTCTCCTGGCTCGTGAGGTGCTGCTTCACGTAGGCCGAGGGGTTCGCGATGGCGAGCACCAGCAGGCGCCGGACCCCGCCCGGCATCGCGCGCGCCTGGTCCTCGGCGGTGGCCATGAGGCGGATCGCGACGGTGGATCCCTCGTCGACGAGCGCCGGGTACGCGCGGATGACGTGCCGGCTGTCGCCCGTGCCGCCCTGCGCCGTGTCGACGAAGCGCGGCAGCTCGTCGAGGTCCCAGGTGGTGAGGCCCGTGCGCTCCATGCCGCGCGTGGCGGGGCCCTTCGCGCCGGCGACGCGCTCGGCGGGACGCGCGGTGGCCCGGGCGACGCTGTCGCGCGCGCGGCTGGACAGGCGCGCCTGCAGCTCGGTGAGGTCGCGGCCGGCGGCGACCTCGCGGCCGCGCTCGTCGACCACGCGGAACGCCATGCGCAGGTGCGCGGGGATCCGGTCGAGGTCGAAGTCGTCGTCCGCGACGCGCACGTGCGCCTTCCGCATGATGAGCCCCGCGATGGTGGTGGTGAAGGCCACCGGGTGCTGCGGATCCGGCTCGGGCAGTCCCTCGAGGAGCCGGTCGGCCCAGTCGGCGGCGGGCACCACGTTCTTGCGCAGCGCCTTCGGGAGGGCCTTGATCATGGCGGTGACGAGATCCCGCCGCATGCCCGGCACCTGCCAGTCGAAGCCGGCGGGGCTGAGCCGCGCGAGGAGCGCGAGCGGCACCTGCACGGTCACGCCGTCGTCCGGCGCGCCCGGCTCGAAGCGGTAGGTGAGCGAGAGGCGCTGGTCGCCCTGCTGCCAGGTGGGCGGGAACGCGGCCTCGTCGACGTCGACGGCGTCCTCGGCGAGCAGCTCCTCGGCGGTCATCGTGAGGAGCTCGGGCGTCTCCTGGCGCTGCTTCTTCCACCAGCCCTCGAAGGCGCGCGTGGAGGCGACGTCGCGCGGGATCCGCTTGTCGTAGAACTCGAACACGGCCTCGTCGTCGTTGAGGATGTCGCGGCGGCGCGTGCGCTCCTCCACCTCCGCGAGCTCCTCGCGGAGCTTCTTGTTGGCGCGGTCGAAGGCCTGCTGCGACTCCCAGTCGCCCTCGACGAGCGCGTGCCGGATGAAGAGCTCACGCGCGTACGCGGGGTCGATGCGGGAGAACTGCACGCGCCGCTTGAGGATGATCGGGACGCCGTACAGCGTCACGCGCTCCCACGCGACGGTCGCGCCCTGCTTCTTCTCCCAGTGCGGCTCGCTGTGGGTGCGCTTCACGAGCGATCCCGCGATGGGCTCGGCCCACGCCGGGTCGATGGCCGCGTTGGTGCGCGCGAACAGGCGGCTGGTCTCCACGAGCTCGGCGCTCATGATCGCGTCGGGCTGCTTCTTCGCGAGCGCGGATCCCGGGAACACCACGAACCGCGACTGCCGGGCGCCCACGTAGTCCTTCTTCTGCGCGTCCTTCAGCCCGATGTGGGAGAGGAGGCCCGCGAGGAGCGACTTGTGGATCCCGTCCGGGTCGGCCTTCGGCTCGTTCATCTGGAGGTCGAGCGGGCGGGCGAGCTGGCGGAGCTGGCGGAAGACGTCCTTCCACTCGCGCACGCGCACGTAGTTGAGGAACTCGGCCTTGCACATGCGGCGGAAGGCGCTGGAGGAGAGCTCGGCCTCCTTCTCCTCCAGGTGGTTCCAGAGGTTGAGGAGGGTGATGAAGTCGCTCGACGGATCCACGAAGCGCGCGTGCTGCTGGTCGGCCTGCGGGCGCTTCTCGAGGGGGCGCTCGCGCACGTCCTGGATGGTGAGGCCGGCCACGATGATCATGACCTCGCGGCTCACGCCGTGCTTGCGCGACTCGACGACCATGCGCGCGAACCGCGGGTCGATGGGCAGGCGCGACAGGTCGCGACCCACCTTGGTGAGCGCGGGGGTGCCGTCGGGGGAGCGGACGACCGCGCCCAGCTCGGTGAGGAGGTCCACGCCGTCCTTGATGCCGCGCGAGTCCGGCGGCTGGAGGAACGGGAACGCGGCGATGTCGCCGAGGCCGAGCGACACCATCTGCAGGATGACCGCCGCGAGGTTCGTGCGCAGGATCTCGGGCTCGGTGAACTCGGGCCGGCGGGCGAAGTCCTCCTCCGAGTAGAGGCGGATCGCGATGCCGTCGCTCGTGCGGCCCGAGCGGCCCGAGCGCTGGTTCGCGGACGCCTGCGAGATCGCCTCGATCGGCAGCCGCTGCACCTTCGAGCGCACGGAGTAGCGGGAGATGCGGGCGGTGCCGGCGTCGATGACGTACTTGATGCCCGGCACCGTGAGGCTCGTCTCCGCGACGTTGGTGGCGAGCACGATGCGGCGGCGCACGCCCGCCTGGGTCGACGGCTGGAAGACGCGGTGCTGGTCCGCCGAGGAGAGCCGGCCGTAGAGCGGGAGCACCTCGGTGTGCGGGAGGTTGCGGCTGCGGATGGCGTCCTCGGCGTCGCGGATCTCGTTCTCGCCGCTGAGGAACACGAGCACGTCGCCCGAGGACTCGGCCGCGAGCTCGTCGAGGGCCGCGTTGATCCCCTCGAGGAAGTCGCGATCGTCGGCCGGGCGGTCGAGCGGCGCGTCGGCGAGGTCGTCGTCCTCGCCCGCGACGGCGGCCTCCGCCACGAGCGGGCGGTACCGGATCTCCACCGGGTACGTGCGCCCGGAGACCTCGACGATGGGCGCGTCACCGAAGTGCTTCGAGAAGCTCTGCGGGTCGATGGTGGCCGACGTGATGATGAGCTTGAGGTCGGGCCGGCGCGGCAGCAGCTGCTTGAGGTAGCCGAGCAGGAAGTCGATGTTGAGGCTGCGCTCGTGGGCCTCGTCGATGATGATCGTGTCGTACTTCTTGAGCAGGCGGTCGCGCTGCAGCTCGTTGAGCAGGATCCCGTCGGTCATGAGCTTGATGCGGGTGTCGGCCGAGACCTTGTCGGTGAAGCGCACCTGGTAGCCGACGAGCTGGCCGACCTCGCCGCCGAGCTCCTCCGCGATGCGCTCCGAGATGGTGCGCGCGGCGAGCCGTCGGGGCTGCGTGTGGCCGATGCTCTCGCGGCCGAGCTCGAGGCAGATCTTCGGCAGCTGCGTGGTCTTGCCGGAGCCCGTGGCCCCCGCGACGATGACGACCTGGTTGTCGCGGATGGCGTCGGCGATCTCATCGCGCATCCGGCTGACGGGGAGCTCGGGCGGGTACGCGATGCTGATTTCCATGCTGGGGTGAGTCTATCCGCGGGCCGTCGGGCACCCCGGGGGCGGGGGTCGGTGGCTATCGTCGTGAGGGAGGCGCCGGCCAGCTGGGCGCACGGGCGGCATCCGTCGTCCGAGTCGACGACGACCGACGGGATCCGCCCATGACCTCCGACACGCCCCTCCAGCCCGAGCACGAGCAGCCCCACGGCGGGTTCGCCTCCGTGTCGGTCGCCGCGATCCTCGCCGAGTCCGCCGAGCGGCACGCCGACCGGGTCGCCGTGATCGTGGGCGACGTGTCCACGACGTACCGCGAGCTCTGGGACGAGACGCGCGCCTACGCCGGCGCCCTCGCCGAGCGCGGGGTGGGCGAGGGCACGCGCGTCGCGATGCTCATCCCCAACGTGGCCGACTTCCCGCGCGTCTACTACGCGATCCTCGCGCTCGGCGGCGTGGTCGTGCCCGTGCACGCGCTGCTCAAGGCCGAGGAGATCGCGTACGTGCTGCGTGACTCCGGATCCGCGCTGCTGGTCTGCGCCGGGCCGCTGCTCGAGCAGGGCGCGAAGGGCGCGGCGCTCGCCGATGTGCCGGTGATCAGCGTGCTCGTGCCGGCCGGCTCCGACGGCGGCCCCGACCGGCTGGAGGAGCTCGCGCGGGCCGCGACGCCCGTCCGCACCTACGTGCCGCGCCGGCCGTCCGACACGGCGACGATCCTCTACACGTCCGGCACCACCGGCCAGCCGAAGGGCGCGGAGGGCTGCCACCTCGCGCTCGTGATGCAGGTCGACGTGCTCCTGCTCGACACCTTCGACCTGCGCGCGGGCGACCGGATCCTCGGCTGCCTGCCCCTGTTCCACACCTTCGGCCAGACCTGCACCATGAACGCGTCGTTCCGGGCGGGCTCGACCGTCGTGATGGTGCCGCGCTTCGACGGCGACACCGCGCTCGCGCTCATGGTCGAGCACGACACGCAGGTCTTCATGGGCGTGCCGACCATGTACTTCGCGCTGCTCGCGGCCGCCGCCCGGAACCCCGCGCGCCCGGCCCTGCGCTACGCGGTCTCGGGCGGCGCCGCGCTCCCGGTGGCCGCGATCGAGGCGTTCCGGGAGGCGTTCGCCGCGGAGATCCACGAGGGCTACGGACTCACGGAGACCTCGCCCGTCGCGTCGTTCAACCACGTGGGGCTGCCGGCCCGGCCGGGCACCGTCGGGAAGCCGATCTGGGGCGTGCAGATCGAGATCGCCGACCCCGAGCACGAGGACCGCGTGGAGCTCCTCGAGCGGGGCGTGCTCGGCGAGATCGTGATCCGCGGCCACAACCTCATGAACGGCTACCTGCACCGCCCCGAGGACACCGCGCGCGCCGTCGTGGACGGCTGGTTCCGCACGGGCGACCTCGGCACCATCGACGAGGAGGGCTACATCCGCGTGGTCGACCGGACGAAGGACATGATCCTGCGCAACGGCTACAACGTGTACCCGCGCGAGGTCGAGGAGGTGCTGGCCCGGCACGACGCCATCGCGCAGTGCGCCGTGTTCGGCGTGCCGCACGAGGAGCACGGGCAGGAGATCGTCGCGGCCGTCGTCGCGAAGGCGGACGCGTCGGTCGACCGCGACGAGGTGGTCGCGTACATGCGCGAGCGCATCGCCTCCTACAAGTACCCGCGGCGGGTCGAGGTGGTCGAGGCGCTGCCGCTCGGGCCGAGCGGGAAGATCCTCAAGCGCGCGCTCGTCGAGCGGTTCGGCGCGTGACGGGCGGGCAGGGCGCCGGCGTCCTCCGCGCGCCGATCCCGTCGGTGCCCATGGGCGACGGGATCCCGATCCCGCAGTTCGGCGTCGGCACGTACAAGGTGTCGGACGCCGACGCGGAGCGGATCGTCGCCGAGGCGCTCGAGGTCGGCTACCGGCACATCGACACCGCGGCCATGTACGGCAACGAGGAGGGCGTCGGCCGGGCGATCCGCGCCTCGGGTCTCCCGCGCGACGAGCTGTTCGTCACCACCAAGGTCTGGAACGACGACCACGGCCGCGACCGGGCGCGCGACGCGATCCGCCGCAGCCTCGACCGGCTGGACCTGCCCGCGGTGGACCTGCACCTCATCCACTGGCCGGCCGCCGAGCGCGGCCTCTTCGTCGAGACGTGGGAGGCGCTCGCCGCCGCCCGCGAGGAGGGCCTGACCCGCTCCATCGGCGTCTCCAACTTCCTCGTGCCGCACCTCGAGGCGCTGGCCGCGGCCGGGCTCCCCGCCCCCGCGGTCGACCAGATCGAGCTGCACCCGCGGCACCAGCAGCGCGCGACGACGGAGTACCTGGCCGAGCACGGGATCGCCGTCCAGGCGTGGAGCCCGCTCGCCCGCGGGGCCGTCGCCGACGCCCCCGCCGTGCGCGACGCCGCTGCCGCGCACGGCCGGACCGACGCGCAGGTCGTGCTGCGCTGGCACGTGCAGCGCGGCACGATCGTCTTCCCGAAGACCACGCGGCGCGAGCGGCTGATCGAGAACGCGGATGTGTTCGACTTCGCGCTGACGGACGAGGAGATGGCCGGGATCACCGCGCTCGAGGCCGGCGGACGCGTCGGCAGCCACCCGGACCAGGTGGTCTGAGCGGGCGCTCCCTCGAGCCCTACGGCCGCGGATCCGCGGCGGGCGGGGCGTCGCCGTCGTGCGCCGGCACGTCGATCCGCAGCACGGGCCAGCCGATCTCGGTCACGACCTCGTCCCCGTCCGCCCCGCCGCCCTCGGCGAGGTAGCGCTCCCGGACGGGGCCCTCCGCGCCGAGCTCGTGGCGGACGACGTAGCGGCCCAGGTCGCCGTAGGCGCGGTCGATCGTCGCGTCCGTCCCGCGATGCACGAGGACGGCGAGGTCCGACCCCGGGAGCAGCGCGGCGCGGACGCGGCCCGGGGGCGGATCGGGATCGGACCGGTCGACCGGCAGGTACAGGCACGCGCGCCCGCGCCCGGCGAGGAACAGCTCGCGCGACCACAGGCCGCCCGCCGGTCCGGTCACGCGGCACGACGCCGCCGCCGCGACGGATCGCAGCTCCGCGAGCGTGGCGCGGTACCAGGGGTCGAGGTCCTGCAGCTCGATGGTCTCCTCGACGAGCAGCACCCGGCGCTCCGGGTCGGTCCTCCGCGTGATGCCCGGGGCGGGCCCCTCGGGCGCGACGAGGTCCCGCAGCTCGGCCACCACCCGCCGCGTCGCCGCCAGCCGCTCCTCCATCTCCGCCAGGTGCTCCTCGACCAGCCGCCGTCGGACGACCGCGTCGTCGGAGGCGAGGAGGCGGCGCACGGCGTCGACGGGCACGTCGAGCGCGCGCAGGCGCCGGATGAGCTGGGCGGTGGCGACCTGGTCGACGTGGTACTCCCGGTAGGAGTTCGCCGGGTGCACCGAGCGCGGCACCAGCAGCCCCTCGCGGTGGTAGTGGCGGAGCGCCTTGCTGCTGAGGTGCGTGATCCGCGAGAAGTCGCCGATGCCCATCGTCTCCGCCACGCGCTGGACCTTCCCCTGGGGGGAGGCCCCACGCTGAGCGCATGACGACACGATTCCCCGCCTCCATCGCCCAGTATCTCCTCGCCGTCGAGGCCGACGACATCCCCGGGTCCCTCGACGCGCTGACACCCGACGCGGTCGTCGTCGACGAGGGCGTGGCCCGGACCGGCGCCGGCATCGCCGAGTGGCGGGCCCGCTCGGCGTCGGAGTACGCGTACACCCGGGAGTTCCGGGGCCTCGAGGTCGTCGACCCGTCGCGGTTCGTCGCCCAGCACCGCCTCGAGGGCGACTTCCCCGGTGGCGTCGTGGACCTCCGCTTCACCTTCACGCTGGCCGCGGACGGCCGCATCCGCCGCCTCGAGATCGCCCCCTGACGCGCCGCCCGTCCCCTCGCCCCGAGGTCGGCGTCGCCGTCGGCCGGGCGAGGCCGGGGACAGGGCGCGGACGCGTCACCTCGGCCCGGTACGGTGTCCGTCATGTCCCAGCACCGCATCCGCACGCGCCTCAAGTCCGTGGTCGGCCGGGGCGTCTCGCCCCTCGGCGCGCATGCCGGCGGCGGGGCGTCGCGCGCGCGGGCCGAGCGGGAGCGCGACGGCGAGCATGACCAGGCGGGGGCGCGTCGCCCGAGCCTGGTCGACAACGGCGTGTACGTGGACGGCTGCCGTGTGGCGAGCCCCGCCACGCTCGCCGACACGTTCCGCGAGCTCGACGAGCGGCCCGACGCCATGGCGTGGATCGGCCTCTACCGCCCCACGGTCGAGGAGCTCCAGGCGCTCGCCGAGGAGTTCGACCTGCACGAGCTGGCGGTGGAGGACGCGGTGCAGGCCCACCAGCGCCCGAAGACCGAGCGCTACAGCTCCACCCTCTTCACGGTTCTGCGCGCCGCGCGTTACGTGGACGACCGCGAGGAGGTGGAGTTCGGCGAGCTGCACGTGTTCCTCGGCCGCAACTTCGTGATCACCGTCCGCCACGCGGAGTCTCCCGACCTCTCGGCCATCCGCACGCGCATGCAGGAGCGGCCCGAGCTCCTCTCCCACGGGCCGCAGTCGGTGCTGTACGCGATCCTCGACGCCGTCGTCGACGGGTACGCGCCCGTCGTCACGGGCCTCGCCAACGACATCGACGAGATCGAGGACCAGGTGTTCGACGGGGACCCGGCCGTGTCCCGCCGCATCTACGAGCTCTCCCGCGAGGTCATCGACTTCCAGCGCGCGGTCCGCCCGCTCGGCGGCATGCTGCAGCAGCTGCAGGCGGGATCCGGCAAGTACGAGGTGAGCGAGGACCTGCAGCAGGCCCTCCGCGACGTGGCCGACCACGTCATCGTCGTCAACGAGCGCGTGGAGGAGTTCCGGGTGCTCCTCCGTGACATCCTCACGGTGAACTCGACGCTCGTCGGCCAGCGGCAGAACGAGGAGATGCGCGAGCTCAGCGAGTCGAGCAACCGGCAGAGCGTGGAGACCCGCAAGATCTCCGGCTGGGCGGCCATCCTCTTCGCGCCGACGCTCGTCTCGAGCGTCTACGGCATGAACTTCGACATCATGCCGGAGCTGCACTGGGACTGGGGCTACCCCTTCTCCCTCGTGCTCATGCTCGGCGTGAGCGGCGTCCTGTACGGGATCTTCCGGAAGCGCGACTGGATCTGACCCGCGGCCCGCCGCCGTCTCGTCCCCGCCCTGGCCCTCGCGCGTAGCGTGGACGCATGCCCAACCGCCTCGCCGACGCCGTCAGCCCGTACCTCCTCAGCCACGCGGACAACCCGGTCGACTGGCGGCCGTGGGGACCCGAGGCGTTCGCGGAGGCGGCCAGGCGCGACGTGCCCGTGCTCGTCTCGGTCGGCTACTCGACCTGCCACTGGTGCCACGTCATGGCGCGCGAGACGTTCCAGGATCCGGCGCTCGCCTCGCGTCTCAACGACGGGTTCGTCGCGATCAAGGTCGACCGCGAGGAGCACCCCGAGGTGGACTCCGCTCTCATCACCGCGGCCGGCGCCTTCACGGACCAGCTCGGCTGGCCGCTCAACGTGTTCACGACGCCTGAGGGCCGCACCTTCCACGCCGGCACCTACTCGCCGCCCGAGCCGCGCGCCGGGCACCCGTCGTTCCGGCAGGTGCTCGACGCGGTGGCCGACGCCTGGACCACGCGGCGCGACCAGGTCGAGCAGGGCGCCGGGCAGCTGAGCGCCGCGATCCGCGAGGCCTCGGAGCGCGGATCCGTCGCCTCGCCCCTGCCCGACGCCGCCGCCCTCGACCGGGTCGCCGCCGAGCTCGCCGCGTTCGAGGACCCGGAGCACGGCGGGTTCGGATCCGCGCCCAAGTTCCCCGTCGCGCCCGTGGTGCTGCTGCTCGACACGCTCGCGGCCTCCGGCGCCCTCGCGCCCGAGCGCGCCGAGGCCACGCGCGCGCTCGTGCGCCGCACGCTCGACGCGATGGCCGGATCCGACCTGCGCGATCCCGTGGAGGGCGGCTTCTTCCGCTACTCCACGCGCCGCGACTGGTCCGAGCCGCACTACGAGCGGATGCTCTACGACAACGCGCTGCTGCTCGACGCGTACGCGCGCGCCGGCGACGAGGAGGTGGCGGCCGGCATCGCGGCGTTCCTCGCCGGCACGCTGCGGCGGGAGTCGGGCGGGTTCGCGTCGGCGCAGGACTCCGAGAGCACGGTCGGCGGGCGCCGCGTCGAGGGCGGGTACTACGCGCTCGACGCGACCGGGCGCGCGGCCGAGGAGCCGCCGGCCGTCGACGGCAAGGTGCTCACGGGCTGGAACGGGCTCGCGATCGGCGCGCTCGCCCGGGCGGGCCGCGCGTTCGGGCGCGGGGCGTGGATCGAAGCGGCCCGCGCCGCCGCCGA
>NZ_QWGT01000062.1 GCF_003576405.1 Clavibacter lycopersici | reverse complement strand
CGGCGGGGCCGAACGCGGTGCGGGCGAGCGCTCCGCGCGCTCGTCGCGGCCGCGGTTCGCGCCCGCGGACGCCGCCTCGTACCGGTCCTTCGCGAGCTTGCGCTTGCCGGCGGGGTGGTACGGCCGGTCCTCGGCCTTCGGCGTGGGCTTCTTGCCCTCGAGGGCCTGCCTGCCCTGCCCTCCGGATCCCTTGAGCGGGCCCTTCTTGGTCTTCCGTACCGCGCCTGAGCGGCTGGGCTTATTCGCCATCGATGCTCCAATGCGACCCGCCAGGCGAGTCCTCTATCGTGATGCCGGCCTCGGCCAGCTCCTGTCTGATGCGGTCGGCGAGGGCGAAGTCCCTGGCCTCCCGCGCGGTCTGTCGCTCGGCGATGCGGTGCTCGACCAGCGCCTGCAGCGCACGGCGCGCGGGCTGGTCGGACGCGGTGCGCCACTCGTCGGCCAGCGGGTCGATCCCGAGCACGGCCACCATCGCGGAGACGTCGGCGCGCAGCGACGCGGCCTCCTGGAGGTCGCCGGCGTCCAGCGCGGCGTTGCCCGCGCGGACGGCGTCGTGCAGCACGGCGAGCGCCTGCGGGACGCTCAGGTCGTCGTCCATCGCCTCGGCGAACTCGTCCGGCACGGCGGCGGGCGAGCCGTCCGCGGCGGCCGGTGCCGCCTGGAAGCGCGTGCCGGCGAGGCGCCGGGCGCTTCGGTCGAGGAAGGTCTCGATGCGGTCGAGGGCGGCCTCGGCCTCGGCGAGCGCGCCGTCGTGGAACTCGAGCGTCGAGCGGTAGTGCGCGGATCCGAGGAAGTAGCGGACCACGACCGGACGCGCAGAGGCGAGCAGGTCCGCGGCGAAGAGCGAGTTGCCGAGCGACTTGCTCATCTTCTGGCCGGCGACGGCGACGAGGCCGTTGTGCAGCCAGTAGCGGGCGAACGGATCCCCCGCAGCACGCGACTGCGCGAGCTCGTTCTCGTGGTGCGGGAAGCGGAGGTCGAGGCCCCCGCCGTGGATGTCGAACTCGGCGCCGAGGTAGCGCGTGGACATGGCCGAGCACTCGATGTGCCAGCCGGGGCGACCGGCGCCCCACGGGGACGGCCACGACGCGCTCGCGGGCTCGCCGGGCTTCGCGCCCTTCCAGAGGGCGAAGTCGCGCACGTCGCGCTTGGCGCGCGGATCCGCGTCCGCGGCGGCCTCCATGTCGGCGGCGCGCTGGCGCGTGAGCTCGCCGTACTCGGGCCAGGATGCGGTGTCGAAGTAGACGTCGCCGGATCCGTCGTCGGCCGCGTAGGCGTGGCCGCGCTCGACGAGCCGGCCGATGATCGCCTGCATCTCGCCGATGCTCGCCGTGGCGCGGGGCTCGTAGCTGGGCGGGAGGATCCCGAGGGCCGCGTACGCGCGCGAGAACTCGAGCTCGACGCGGTAGGCGAGCGCCCACCACTCCTCGGTGCCGCCGGCCTCCTGGCCGCGTCGGGCGTTGTCGATGACCTTGTCGTCGATGTCGGTGACGTTGCGGACGAGCGTGACGTCGAGCCCGCGGTACGCGAGCCAGCGGCGCAGCTGGTCGTACGCGAGCGCGGAGCGGAGGTGGCCGATGTGGGGCGCGGACTGCACGGTGGGGCCGCAGACGTAGATGCCGACCCTGCCGTCGACGAGGGGCACGAAGTCCCGCAGGGACTGCGTCCGGGAGTCATGGAGGCGCAGGGTCACAGACAGATCCTAGTCAGCGCGCATCCGCACCCCCGCCGGGTGACGGGGCGGGAGGGCGGTCGACGGCCAGGGCGGCGGCGCGGTCAGAGGCGCTCGACGAGGGCCGTCGCGACGGCCGCGACGCCGTCGCCGCGCCCGGTGAAGCCGAGCCCGTCGGTCGTGGTGCCGGCGAGCGAGACGGGCGCACCCACGGCGGCCGAGAGGATCCGCTCGGCCTCCGCCCGACGTGGCGAGAGCTTGGGGCGGACGGCCATGACCTGGACGGCGACGTTGACGATCCGGTAGCCGGCGCCGCGGACGAGCTCCGCGGTGCGCCGCAGGAAGACCTCGCCGTGGGCGCCGTCGAGCTCGGGGTCGTCGGTGCCGAAGATCCCGCCGATGTCCCCGAGGCCCGCGGCCGACAGGAGCGCGTCGCACATCGCGTGGCTGACCGCGTCGCCGTCGCTGTGACCGGCGAGGCCCGGCTCACCCGGCCAGTGCAGGCCCGCGAGCCAGAGCGGCTGGCTCTGGTCGACCGCGTGCACGTCGGTGCCGATGCCCGAGCGGAGGCGGGAGGCGGCGGATCCCGCGCCCGCGTCCCGGGCGACGAGCTCCTCCGCGCGACGGAGGTCCCATTCGGTGGTGACCTTGAAGGCGAGCGCGTCGCCGGGGATCACGCGGACGCGGCCGCCCGACGCCTGGAACAGGGCCGCGTCGTCCGTGTGCTCGGCTGCCGCACGCGCGTAGGCGGCGTCGAGGGCAGCGCGCGGGAAGCCCTGCGGGGTCTGCACACCGACGAGGTCGCTGCGGTCGACGGTGCCCAGGCACTCCCCCGCCGGATCCACGCGCTTCACGGTGTCGGTGACGGGCAGGCCGGGGACGACGCCGGCGCCCTCGGTGCGGACCGCGTGCGTCACGGCGGCGAAGAGGGCGGTGGGCGTCAGCGCGCGCGCGGCGTCGTGCACGAGGACGGCGTCGACGGATGCGGCGAGCGCGGCGAGGCCCGCCCGCACGGATCCCTGCCGGGTCGCTCCCCCGACGACCACCGCGACGGATCCGCGTGCCGCCCCCGCGACGGCGTCGACGATCGCGGTCGTCTCCGCCAGGTGCGTGTCCGGCGCGACGACGACGACGTGCGCCTCCTCCGCGAGCCCGAGGACGGAGGACAGGGAGCGGGCCAGCAGCGTGACGCCGCCGACCTCGACGAGCGCCTTCGGGATCCCCGCGCCCAGCCGCGTGCCGCTGCCCGCGGCGACGACGACGACGCCCAGCCGGGGCCCGTCCGGCGCGCCGTCAGCGGGTGCGGCGGCGGACGGGACGACGGGGTCGTGGCTCATGCGGTCAGGCTACCGGCGGCACCGCGCGCCGACGGCCGGGCGGATCAGGAGGCGAGGACCTCGTCGAGCAGCGTGGACGCGTGCTCCTCGTCGGTCTTCTCGGCGAGGGCCAGCTCGCCCACGAGGATGCCGCGCGCCTTCTGCAGCATGCTCTTCTCGCCGGCGGACAGGCCGCGGTCCTGGTTGCGGCGCCACAGGTCGCGGACGACCTCGGCCACCTTCAGCACGTCGCCCGACGCGAGCTTCTCGAGGTTCGCCTTGTAGCGCCTCGACCAGTTGGTGGGTTCCTCCGTGAACTCGGTCCGCAGGACCGCGAAGACGCTCTCCACGCCCTCGCGCCCGATGACGTCGCGGACGCCTACCATGTCGACGTTCTCCGCCGGCACCTCGATCTGCAGCCCGCCCTGGTTGACGTCGAGCTTGAGGTACAGCTTCTCCTCGCCCCGGATGACGCGCTTCTTCACCTCGATGATGGTCGCCGCCCCGTGATGCGGGTACACGACGGTCTCGCCGACCTCGAAGAGCATGGGTTCCCCGTTCTGTGCAATCGCCTTCCAGGCTACCAGCCGGGTCGCGCACGCCCCGGGCGGCCGCGCGCCCCGGCGATCCCGTAGGCTGAGGGGGTCAGCTGATCCAGCGCGGACGCCCCCGGACGCCCCGGCGCCGGCCCCGCGCGACAACCGGAGGGTCCCGTGAGAGCGCGTACCGCATCGTCCATCGTCCTCGCGGCCCTGATCGCGGTCGGCACGTCGTCGTGCACGTTCATCACGCCCCAGGCCACGCAGATCTCCTACTTCCCGTCCGACGGCTTCGACGCCACGGTCGGCGACGTCGAGGTGCGCAACGCCATCCTCCTCACCGAGGGCGGATCCGTGGCCGGCGCCAGCCTCGTCGTCACGCTCGTGAACGACTCGGGTTCCAGCCAGCGCGTGTCGTTCCAGCACGAGACGACCGAGGGCGGCACGGACCGCGAGACGCGCACCGTCACGGCGGCGCCCGGCCTCACGAAGTTCGGCGCCGAGGACTCCCAGCGCATCACGTTCGACTCGGTCGACCCGACGCCGGGCTCGCTCACCAAGATCTACATCCAGTACGGCGACGCCGAGGGCGTCGAGATGGACGTCCCGGTCCTCAACGGCGACCAGGAGACGTACACGAACCTGGTCCCCGGCGAGACCGGATCCACGCCGGACACCACCGTCACCACGACCCCCGGCACGACCGAGGGCGACGAGGGCCTCGAGGACAGCACGAACTGACGCGGTCCCGCGCCCGCGCATGATGGAGGCCCCGCCCCTCAGGGGGACGGGGCCTCCGTCGTGCCGGCGGGCGGCGGTGGCGGCCTACGCCTCGAACCGGTAGCCCAGCCCGCGGACGGTGACGAGGAGCACGGGGTCGGACGGCTCGCGCTCGATCTTGGAGCGGATCCGCTTGATGTGCACGTCGAGCGTCTTGGTGTCGCCGAAGTAGTCGGACCCCCACACCCGGTCGATGAGCTGGCCGCGCGTGAGCACGCGCCCGGCGTTGCGCAGCAGCAGCTCGAGCAGCTCGAACTCCTTGAGCGGCATCGCGATCTCGCGGCCGTCGACCTCGACCGTGTGCCGCTCCACGTCCATGCGCACGGACCCGACCTCGAGCACGTTGAGCGGCTCGTCGTCGACCTCGACACGGCGGCGGAGCACCGCGCGGATCCGCGCGAGCAGCTCGCGCGTCGAGTACGGCTTGGTCACGTAGTCGTCGGCCCCGAGCTCGAGCCCCACCACGATGTCCACCTCGGAGTCCTTGGCGGTGAGCATGATGATCGGCACGGCCGAGCGGGTGCGGATCTCGCGGCACACCTCGGTGCCGGGGAGGCCCGGGAGCATGAGGTCGAGCAGGATCAGGTCGGCGCCGTCCTTGTCGAACGCGGCCACCGCGGCGGGGCCGTCCTCGACGACGTCGACCTCGTAGCCCTCGCGCTGGAGCAGGAAGGCGAGCGGCTCGCTGAGCGACGCCTCGTCCTCGACGAGCATGATGCGTGTCACGTGGGTTCTCCGATGTCCGTACCGGCGAGCGCCGGCGTCTGCGATGCCTCGGGGAGGCGGATGGTGAAGGTGGAGCCGCGGCCGGGCCGGGACCAGACCCGCACGTCGCCGCCATGATTCTGCACGACGTGCTTGACGATGCTGAGCCCGAGCCCCGTGCCGCCGGTGTCGCGCGCGCGGGCCTGGTCGACGCGGAAGAAGCGCTCGAAGATCCGCCCCTGCTCGTCCTCGGGGATGCCGATGCCCTGGTCCGTGACGACGATCTCGACGGCGCCGTCCTCGAGCAGCACGCCGATGCCGACGCGGGAGCCGTCCGGCGAGTAGTTGACGGCGTTGCTCAGCAGGTTGGCGACCGCGACCACGAGGAGGGCCTCGTCGCCGTAGACGGTGGAGCGCGACCGCTTGCCGCGGGCGAGCTCGATGCCGCGGAGCTCGGCGCCGAGGCGCACCTGGTCGAGCGCGACGCTGATCACGTGGTCGACGTCGACGCGCTCCGCCTTCTCGAGCGCGTTGGACGCCTCGAGCCGCGACAGCTCGATGATCTCCTGCGTGATGCGCGCGAGCCGCGCCGACTCCGTGGTCAGCCGCGCGGCGAAGCGCCGCACCTGCACGGCGTCGTCGGCGCACGAGTCGAGCGCCTCCGCGAGGAGCCCGACCGCGCCGATGGGCGTCTTCAGCTCGTGGCTGATGTTCGCCACGAAGTCGCGCCGCACCTGGTCGAGCCGGTGCGACTCGGTGCGGTCCTGCGCGAGGAGGAGCACGTAGCGGGTGCCGAGGCGGGCGACGCGCACGTGCATCTGGAACTCGGCCGCGCCGAACGGGCCGCGCGCGAGCGACACCTCCTCGGCCAGCGACTCCCCGGACCGGCGCACGCGGTCGACCATGGCCACGAGCTCGGGGTGCACCAGCGCCTGGTGGAACACGAGGCCGGAGGAGATGGCCCCGGGCGACGCCTTCATGACGTTGTTGGACGGATCCAGCACGATGCCCGCCGACTCCAGGGCCTCGAGCACCTGGTCGACGCCGTCGGGCACGACCGGGTTCGTGATCTCGACGGCGCGGTCGCCGCGGTCCGCCGCGTGGTGCAGCAGCCACACGAATCCCGCGCCGACCGCCAGTCCGATGAGGAGGCAGACGAGCACCAACGCACCGGTGTCCATGCGCCCACACTAGGAGACGGCGTCGGGCCGTCCCGGCCGGGCGGCCCCCTCATCCGGGCCGCGAGGCCGCGAATTCAGCTCAGCGGCACCGTGCGTTAACCTCGCATGACCACAGTCGGAGGACGTGGGCCCGTCACCCGGGGTCCGCCCTGCCCGAGAACCACCCCGCCCCTCCCAGCGGGGCGGCCTGAAAGGACGTCCCCCATGCGCGAAGTGTTCCAGCAGGAGCTCCACGAGGTCCAGGAGCGTCTCATCGAGATCTCCGCGCTCGTCGCGATCTCCATCGAGAACGCGACCCGCGCGTTCAACGAGTCGAACGTCAGCCTCGCCGAGACCGTCATCGAGCAGGACCGCCGCATCGACGAGCTCGCCACGAGCCTCGACGAGCTCGCGATCAACATCCTCGCCCGGCAGCAGCCGGTCGCCCGCGACCTGCGCATCGTCGTGAGCGCGCTCCGCATCAGCGCGTCGCTCGAGCGCATGGGCGACCTCGCCGAGCACATCGCGCAGCTCTCCCGCTACCGCTTCCCGGACAAGGTGGTGCCGAAGTCGCTGCGCCCCACGTTCCTCGAGCTCGGCCAGCTCGACGTCGCGATCGCCCGCAAGCTCACGGACCTCCTCACGACCGAGGACCCGAAGCTCGCCGAGGAGATCCGCAACGACGACGACCGCATCGACGAGCTGCACCTCAGCGTCTTCGACAAGGTGCTCGGCGAGACCTGGAAGGGCGCGGCCGTCGACACGGTCGACTCCACGCTCGCCAGCCGGTACCACGAGCGATTCGCCGACCACGCGGTGTCCATCGCGAAGACCGTGCAGTACCTCGCGACCGGCGACTGGGTGCAGGCCGACGCCTGATCCCCGCCCGACGGCGCACCGCCGCCGGCCCGCCGCGACGCGGTGACATGACGAGAGCCCGACCGGATCATCCGGTCGGGCTCTCGTCGTGATGCGGGGTGCGCTACTTCTTGGAGCCCTGCGCGGCCACGGCGGCGGCGCCCGCGGCGGCGGCCTCCGGGTCGAGGTACTCGCCGCCGGGGACGATCGGGCGGTAGTCCTCGTCGAGGCGGTAGACGAGCGGGATGCCGGTGGGGATGTTGAGCTCGGCGATGTCCGCGTCGGAGATGCCGTCGAGGTGCTTCACGAGCGCGCGCAGCGAGTTGCCGTGGGCGGTGACGAGCGTCGTGCGGCCCGCGGCGAGGTCGGGCTGGATGTCGGACTCCCAGTAGGGCAGCATCCGCTCGATGACGTCCTTGAGGCACTCGGTGCGGGGCAGCGCGTCGCCGAGGTCGGCGTAGCGCGGGTCGCGCGACTGCGAGTACTCGTCGTCATCCGCGATGGGGGGCGGCGGCACGTCGAAGGAACGGCGCCAGGTGGCGAACTGCTCGGGGCCGTACTCGGCGAGGGTCTGCGCCTTGTCCTTGCCCTGGAGCGCGCCGTAGTGGCGCTCGTTGAGGCGCCAGGTGCGCTGGACCGGGATCCACGAGCGGCCGGCGCGCTTGAGCGCGATGTTGGCGGTGTCGATGGCGCGGATGAGGACGGAGGTGTGCAGCACGTCGGGGAGGATGCCGGACTCGGCGAGGAGCTCGCCGGCGCGCTGGCCCTCCTGGACGCCCTGCTCGCTCAGCTCGACGTCCACCCATCCGGTGAACAGGTTCTTCTGGTTCCAGTCGCTGTTGCCGTGACGCAGCAGGACGAGGGTGCGGGAGTCAGCCATGCCGCCAGCCTACCGAGCGATGGGAGACTGGACCCATGCCGGGTGCCGCCTCCCCCGTCGGCTCCGTGACGCGCGGGACGACCAACACGAACCGCCTCCGGCGCGTCGACAGGTGGATCGCGACCCTCGACTCCCTGCGCACCGCGCGGGACCCGCTCGTGGTCGACCTCGGCTACGGCGCGAGCGGGATCACGGCGCTCGAGATGCACCGGCGGCTGCGGGCCACGCGGCCGGACGTGCGCGTGGTGGGCATCGAGATCGAGCCGGGTCGCGTGGCGCGCGCCCGGGAGCAGCTCGCGGCGTGGCCCGACGAGCAGGCCAGGGAGCGCGTGACGTTCGTGCGCGGGGGCTTCGAGGTGCCGCTGCCCGGCGGCGAGCACGCCACGGTGATCCGCGCGTTCAACGTGCTGCGGCAGTACGACGAGGCCGAGGTGCCCGCCGCGTGGGCGCGCATGGCGTCGCGGCTCGCGCCCGGCGGATCCGTGGTGGAGGGCACGTGCGACGAGATCGGCCGCGTCGCGAGCTGGGTGGACGTGCGCGAGGACGGGCCGCGCAGCCTCACGATCTCGCTGCGGCTCGCGGGGCTGGAGCTGCCGTCGATCGTGGCCGAGCGGCTGCCGAAGGCGCTCATCCACCGCAACGTGCCCGGCGAGCGCGTGCACGAGGTGCTCGCGCTGCTCGACCGGAGCTGGATCCTCAGCGCCCCGCTCGGCGTGTACGGCCCGCGGCAGCGGTGGCTCGGGGCCGTCGAGCGGATGCGCGACGCGGGCATCCCCGTGCAGGCCGGCCCGTCCCGCTGGCGGCTCGGCGAGCTCACGGTGCCGTGGTCGGCGGTCGCACCCGCCTAGACCGCGGGGAGCGCCCGCCGCGCCGTGTCCGCGTCGACGCCCGCCGCCACCTGCAGGTCGACGAGCAGCGGCCGCAGCAGCATCACGAGCATGACCTCGCCCACGGGGGCGCCGGGGATGAGCTCGCGCGGATCCAGCCGCACGGCCACGAGCACGAGGTTCTGCTGGGCGAGCGGCGCGGCCGACGGGTCCGAGAGGCTCTGCCCGAGGAGGTTCACTCCGTTCGAGACGGTGGCGAGCAGCTCCGCGAGCACCGGTCGCCGGACCCCGTCGACCACGAGGAAGTCGATGCGCCGGGAGATCACGCGCAGGTTCCGCACCGCGAGGTCCATGCCGTCGAGCACGCGCCGCTGGGCGCGCAGCTCCGGGAGGTGGCGGCGGAGGAACGGGGAGATGCGCGCGATCGAGAGCGCCGAGTCGGCCGCGGCGCTCCACGCGTCGACGAGCGGCTGCGTGCGCCGGAGCCGGTCGAGCGCCCGGTCGGCCGCGGTCGCGTCGCCGAGCCGCAGCGCGGAGACGAGCGAGGTGAGCGCGTAGGAGCACTCGGAGAAGACGCGGCGCGCCTCGCGCAGGGCCTGCCGCCGCGGATCCCGCGGGATGAGCGCCGTCGCGAGCAGTGCCACGGCGCCGCCGACGAGCCCGTCGACGCTGCGCACGAAGACGCCCCCTGGCGGCGCGGGCAGCAGGGCGACGAGGACGGCCTGCACTCCCGCCGCCACCGCGAACGCGGCGTTCGACGACAGCAGCCGCGCCACCAGCAGCGTCGCCAGGATGATGACGAACAGCTGCCACGCGCCCCGGCCGATGCCGAGCAGCAGCACCTCGCTGAGCGTGATCCCGACCGTCATGCCGATCGCCGTCTCGAGCACGCGCACCGGCCTGGCGTCGCGGACGAAGCCCAGGCTCGTGATCGTGACGGTCGTCGCGAGCAGCGGGGTGTCGTGGCCGAGCACGTGGTGCGCGAAGGCCCAGCCGCCGGTGGCCGCGACGGCGATCTGCAGGGCGGCGGGCGCGGATCCCCAGAGGCGCAGGAGCGCGGCGCGCGGGTCCGCCCGGTGCCTCAGGGTGCGGGCGGCACGGGCCGACCGCTCCCGCGCGCGCTCAGCGGCGGACCGCACCGAGCCGGGGCAGGCGGGGGACGTCGGCGGAGCGGCCGGCGTCGGTGGGCACGATGACGTCCTGCGCGGCCTGCACGCGCACGTCGTCGACGACCACCTCGAGCTGGAGCGCGGGATCCACGTTGCGGCGGACGATCGCGAGCGCGACCGGGCCGAGCTCGTGGTGCAGCGCGCTCGACGTGACGGAGCCGACGACCTCGCCCGCGGTGCCGTCGGCAGCGGCGGGGAGCCGCACATCGGATCCGGGGCCCGGCAGCACCGCGTCGGATCCGTCGAGCTGGAGCAGCACGAGGCGGCGCGGGGGCCGGCCGAGGTTGTGCACCTTGGCGACCGTCTCCTGGCCGCGGTAGCAGCCCTTGCTGAGGTGCACGGCGCTGCGGAGCCAGTCGAGCTCGTGCGGGATGGTGCGGTCGTCGACCTCGGTGGCGAAGCGCGGGCGCCACGCGGCGATCCGCAGGGCCTCGGCCGCGAGCACGCCCGCGACGGGCAGGTCGCCGGACGCGGCCCGCGCAGCGAGCGCCGGCAGCTCGGACCGCGGCACGAGGCGCTCGCTCCAGCTCCAGGCCTCACCCGGGTGCGGCGCGGCGGCCGCGTACTGGTGGCCGCCGGGGACGACGTGCGTCCACGGATCCCGCCACACGAGCGGGACGCCCGCGGGGGCGGCGACGGGCAGGTCGGGCTCCCCCATCGTGCCGACGACGGCCATCTCGGCCGTGCGGTCGGCGGGCTCGACCCGGAGCATGAAGCGCATGCGCTGCAGGTACGCGAGCAGGGACCCCGCGTCGCCGGCGCCCAGCAGGAGCCACGTGCTGACGCCGTCGTCGAGCACGCCGACCGCGTGCTCGAGGCGGCCGTTCTGGTCGAGGAAGAGGGTCTCGGCGGAGTCGCCGGGCGCGAGGCCGCGGAGCGACTGGCTGGTGATGGAGTCGAGCCAGGTCAGCCGGTCCTCCCCCGTGACGGAGAGGACGGCGCGGTGGGAGAGATCCACGATCGCGGTGCCCGCGGCGAGCGCGCGCTGCTCCGCGACGAGGGACCCGAGGTGCGCGGGCACGCCCTCGTCGGGCGCGACGGCCGCGACCGCGCCCGGCAGGTCGAGGAACGGGGAGCGGGGGACGACGGGATCCGGGTCAGTCGACATGCGACACCCGCCCGGAGGCGTGCGTGCGCAGCGGCTGACCGAGCGCCGCGATGTCCCACGCCCAGAGGAGGTCGCGCTCGACGAGCCCGTACAGGCGCGTCGCACCGGTGTACGGCTTGGCGCCCTCGGTGCGCAGCACGGCGTCGGTGGCGAGGTCGATGCGCGCGCTCTTCACCTGGCCGACGTAGAGCTCGCTGACGCCGCCCGGGTGGACCAGCGCGACCTCGACGTCGAAGCCGCCGTCCGCGTTGCGGAGCGTCTCGACCTCCTCGGCCGTCGTGAACGGACGATCGCCGGTGGGCGGCAGCATCGCCGGCCCCGGGTCGCCGTCGGTGACGCGGCGACGCAGCCTCCAGTACCCGGTCTCGGTCACGAAGGGCACGGGGCCGTCGTCGCCCTCGACCCACGCGTAGGAGGAGTAGTTGAGATGCGGCAGCCCGTCGTGGCTGAAGCTGATGCGCTGGCCGAACTCACGGCGGACGACCTCGTCGCCCACGGCGTACTCGACGACGCCGGTGCCCTCCCAGACGCCGAGGAGCCAGGACAGCGGGACGAGCTCGGCGGGGAGGCCGGTCGGGATCTCGATCATGCGGCGCGCGGTCAGCGCTGGCCGCGGAAGAGGTTGTAGACCACGACGAGCGACACCCAGCCGATGGAGAGGCTCGCCAGGACCAGCAGTCCGGTGAAGAAGAGTTCCAGAGCAAGCAGCGACGACATGGGCTCAATCTACCCCACGGGCGGCCGGATCCGACCGGCCGGTCTAGGCGGCGACGGGCACGAGGAGCACGACGGCGGTGGCCGCCGCGAGCACGAGGACGGCCCCGACCACGCTGCCGATCGCCCGGTCGACGAAGCCGGTCTTGCGGGGCAGCGCCAGCTGGATCACGAACGTCGCGACGACGCACGTGGCGAGCACGAGCGGGAACCAGCGCGGGGCCGCGGCGGGGCCGACCGACACCGCCACCACGACCGCGCCCACGGCGGCGGCCAGCCAGACGGGGACGAGGCTGCGCAGAGGGGAGGTCACCCTGCAATCCTGCCCCACGTATCATGGGGGGAATTCATCCATGGAGGATCCCTGTGGCCCAGCTGTTGATCCTGACCTCGTCCGCGGACACCGACGTGCTCCCGGCACTCGGGCTCCTCAGCCACCGCACCCGGCACATCCAGGCGGACGCCGCGAGCCTCGTGAACGCCCCCGCGGCCGATCTCGTGCTCGTCGACGCGCGCCGTGACCTGGCGAGCGCCAAGTCGCTGTGCAAGATCCTCACCACCACGGGCGGCGGCACGCCGCTCATCCTCGTGCTCACGGAGGGCGGCCTCACCGCGGTCAGCGCCGACTGGGGCGCCACCGACGTGATCCTCGACTCCGCAGGCCCCGCCGAGGTCGACGCGCGCGTGCGCCTCGTCATCGGCCGCGCCGCGCTCGAGCACACGGGCAGCAAGATCCAGGCGTCGGGCGTGGTCATCGACGAGGCCAGCTACTCCGCCAAGGTCCACGGCAAGCCGCTCGACCTCACGTTCAAGGAGTTCGAGCTGCTCCGCTTCTTCGCGAGCCACCCGTCGCGGGTGTTCACGCGCGAGCAGCTCCTCAGCGAGGTGTGGGGCTACGACTACTTCGGCGGCACGCGCACGGTGGACGTGCACGTCCGGCGCCTGCGCGCCAAGCTCGGCGACCTCGAGTCGCTCATCGGCACGGTGCGCAACGTCGGCTACCGCTTCAACGTGTACGAGGAGGACAGTGAGCGCGTTCCCGCCCCCGCAGGAGCCTGAGTCCCCGGCGCCCGGCGCCCCCGAGCCCGACGCCACGCGCGTCGCGCAGGTGGAACCGGCACCCGACGCCGTCCGCGCGGCCCTCGCGCTCGCC
>NZ_QWGT01000061.1 GCF_003576405.1 Clavibacter lycopersici | reverse complement strand
GACCTGAACAGCTGGATGCTCCTCGTCCCGCTGCTGCTCGCGGGCATCGGCAACGGCCTCTTCATCGCCCCGAACGCGCAGTTCATCGTCGCGACGGTGGATCCGGCCGAGGCGGGCGCGGCGTCCGGCGTGATCGGCACGGTCCAGCGCGTCGGCTCGGCGGTCGGCATCGCGGTCATCGGCAGCGTCCTGTTCGCGGGCGTCGCGGGTGCCGGGATCCGCGGGCCCGAGATGCTCCCGCAGGCGTTCACGGATGCGTCGGCGTCGGCCATGGGCGTCAGCGCGATCTTCGCGGTCGTCGCCTTCGCGCTCGTCTTCGCCCTGCCGCGGCGGGTGTCGCGCGGGCACTGACCGCTGCCGCTCCACCCCTCTCTCGCCGATCCGGATCCGTCCGGGTCGGCGAGAGCCGTTTCCGTGGGTGCGTACCTCTTCCTATGCGGCCGCGCGGATCCGGTCCCGCAGCCGGGCGAGCGCGTCGGCCGCGCCCTGCAGCACGGAGATGTGGCCGTCGCCCGGGCGGATCACCAGCTCGGCGCCCGGCACCCGGTCGGCGAGCCAGCGCGCGTGCGCGACCGGCGCGATCCGGTCGGCGTCGCCGTGCAGCAGGATCACGGGAGCGCGCACAGCGGCGAGGTCGACGCCCCAGTCGGCGACGAGCGCGAGGTCGTCGTCGACCATGCCGCCGATCCCCGCATCGAGCCCGCGCCCCGCGACGTCGTTCAGCCACGCCCAGTCCGTCTCGAGCGCGCGGAGGTCGCCGTCCGTGAACATCGCCGGGTCGAACGTCGACGCGGTCAGCTCGGCCTCGAGCGCCTCGCGACCGGCGACCGCGGCCCGCAGCTCGCGCTCGCCGCCCGCGTGCATCCCGGCGAACCAGTCGAGCCCCTCCGCCTCGATCGGCGCGAGGGCCGCCCCGCACAGCGCGCCGAGCACGCGCCCCGGCAGCGCGGCCGCGGCGGCCAGCGCCAGCACCGCGCCGCTCGAGTGCCCGAGCACGGCGAACCGGTCGATGCCGAGCGCGTCGGCGAGGGCGGCGTCGTCGGCCGCCGTGTCGGCGATGGCGCGGCCCGGGTGCCGGGTGGATCCGCCGTACCCCGGCCGGTCGTACGACAGCCACCGGATCCCGCGCCCCGCGGACGACGCCACGAGCGGCGCGGGCGGCGGCCCCACGTTCGGCGTGCCGTGGTGGTACACGACCACGAGGTCGGCGTCGTCGCCTGATCCCGTGTCGTAGCAGTGCAGCGTGCGGCCGTCAGGGAGCCGCAGGTCCGTCTCGGTGAGCATGGGCCGAGCGTAGGCGCGCGTGCGCCCCGCGGACAGGGCCGCGGCGCGCTCCGGACGCGCGCAGCCCGGGGTGACAGGATCGGCGCATGGACGAGGCGCAGCGCAGCGAGCTCCGGGAGCTCCGCCGTCGCGCGTACGGACCGCGGCCCGACCTGGACGACGCCGAGCTCGACCGGCTGCGGGAGCTGGAGTCCGGTCAGGGCGGCGCGGCGGCTGCGGCTCGGACCGCGCCGGGCGTGTCCGCCTCCACTGATCCCGCCCTCCACGAGCGTGTCCCCGCCGCCGTCCTCTCCGCCGTCCCCGCCGAGGACGAGGACCCCGACCACGACGAGCCCGCAGCGCGCCCCGCCATCCCGCGCCGCCGCACCGCGGTCCTCTGGGCCGCGTCCGTCCTCGTCGCCGTGGGCGCGACCGTCGCCCTCACCTCCGGCATCGCGTCGGTGACGGGCCGCGAGGTCGCGACGGTCGCGCTGGATCCCGACCGCCCCGTCCCCGACCGCTGGGACGACTGGTACCAGGACGTCGCGACGGGCGTCGGCGAGTTCCACGGCCTCACCGTCATCGGCCTCGAGAACCCCGCGGACGACTCGGCGTGCGTCACGGTCGTCGCCCCGCGGTTCGCCCGCGGCACGAACCCCGTCGGCGGATGCGCGGCCGGCACCTTCCCGGCGCGCGGCGTCCTGACGGTCACGGGCGACATGCCCGCCGAGCTCCGCGACGAGTTCCCCGAGGGCACCGCCCTGGAGTTCGTGCTCGAGGGCGGATCCGTGCGGGTCACCGCGGGCTAGCGGCGGCGGCGCAGCCCGGTCGGCCGCGGCGGGTCAGCCGAGGATCGCGCGCATCTTCTCGTAGAACGGGGTCGGGTCGCCGCCCAGCGAGTCCTTCACCATGCGGCTCCAGTCGTCGACGACCACCTCGACGGATCCGGCCGCCACCCCGTCGAGCGACGCCCGCGCCACGTCGCGCGGGGCGATCATCGGCCCGTCGTAGCCCGCCATGATGTCGGTGTCCGCCGCGCCCAGGTGCACGCCCTGCACGAGCGTGCCCTGCCCGGCCAGCTCCAGCCGCACCGCGTTCGTCATGTTCCACTCGGCCGCCTTCGCCGCCGCGTAGCCGCCGTTGCCCGAGGTCGAGAACCACGACAGCGCCGACAGGATGTTCACGATCGCGCCGCCGCCGTTCGCGGCGAGCACGGGCGCGAAGGCGCGGATCACGCCGAGCGTCCCGTAGAAGTGGGTGTCCATCTCGCGGCGGATCTCCGCCATGTCGCCCGTGATGAGCGTGGCGCCCGTCGAGATGCCCGCGTTGTTCACGAGCAGCGTCACGTCCTGCGCGGCCTCCGCGGCGGCCGTCACGGACGCCGGGTCGGTGAGGTCGAGGCGCAGCACCTCGACGCCGGGGATGTCGATCGCCTCAGGCCGGCGCGCGGTCGCGTAGACCTTGCGGGCGCCGCGCTCGAGGAGCTCCTCGACGAAGGTGCGGCCGATGCCGCGGTTGGCGCCGGTGACGAGGGCGACCTGATCCTGGATGTCCATGCGTGCTCTTCCTCCTGCCGCCCGCGTCGTTCGCGGGATGCGGCGCGGCCTACGCTAGGAGTTGACGTCGACGTGAAGGGCAAGTCCGCCCGCGAGATCGACGTCTCCGACGGATCACGAGGGAAGAGGGCGCCATGCTGCGGATCGGCGACGTGGCGGGGCGAGCGGGCGTGAGCACCCGGGCGCTCCGGTACTACGAGGAGCAGGGCCTGCTGCCGGCCGAGCGCACCACGAGCGGCCAGCGCGTCTACCCGGAGGCCGCGGTCGAGCGGGTGCAGCTCATCCAGCGCCTGTACGCAGCCGGCCTCCCGAGCCGCACGATCCTCCAGCTGCTCCCGAGCGTCGACAGCGGCGTCGCGGCTCCCGAGTCGATGGCGCTCCTGCTCTCCGAGCGCGACCGGATCACCGCCGGCATCGCCGAGCTCGAGCGGGCCCGCGAGGAGCTGAACCGCGTGATCGACATCTGCCTGCACCCGACGTCGGAGCACTGCCCGGCGCTGCGCGAGGACGGGGCGGCGTACGCGGGCACGCGCGAGGAGAGCATCGCGGCCTGATGGAGGCGACGACCACCGAGGCGGAGATGATCGACGTCGTGACGTCGTCGTCTCGGTTGGACGGGACGCAGAGGAACGGCGCGGCATCCGCGTCCGGCGTCCAGCCGCTCGTGGTGGACACCGTGCCCACACGCGCTGACAATTGATGAAGGAGGTACCGCCGTGACGCTGGATCAGAGGAACCCGAGCCCGAGCGCACTCGAGAAGCGCATCCAGGCCGGTGAGGCCGACCCCATCAGCGACGCAGAACGCGCATCGGCCGCCCGCATCCGGATCATCGTCGACAAGAAGCGCGGCCGGAAGACCGAGGACTGGATCAAGAAGCTCGCCACGGGCGCATAGCTCGCGATCGACACGAGAGGGACCCCGCCGCATGGCAGGGTACCTCTCACCGTGACGGGCACGCTGGCCGGAACCTCGCCTGCGATGGTCCGAGACCGATGGTGTCCCTACGGCCGCTCGTCCACCACGCCGACGAACCGGCTGCCGATCCCGTCGACCTCGCGGCGGGCGAGGCCGAGCGCGGGCTCGGGCAGCTCGTCGGGGGAGTGCCGCTCGCAGGAGAGGTAGGAGAACTCCGGCCACCACTTCTTCGGGCGCACGGCCTCCGTGAATCCGCAGACCTCGCACGTCAGCTGCACCCAGACGGGCCGCTTGCCGGTCGCGTTGGCGCGGGACTGCGCGAGCCAGGCGGGCGGATCCTGGTCCATCGCGGCGATCTCGGACTCGGGGACGCGCCCCGGGATGCCGTGGCGCGTGGCCATCTCCAGCGGGATGCCGAGCCGCAGCGCGGCCTCTCGTCTCGTGATCATGTCGCTCCAGGGTACGCGGCGGGGTGCCTCCGCTGGGCATCCGCCGAGATGGATTGCGCACAACCTTGTTCCGTGGCAGGGTCGACGCATGACCGATCGCGAGCCCTGCGCCCCTGCCGACGAGACCGCGCCGCCCGCGCGCATCGCCGACGAGCTGGTGTGCTTCTCGCTCTACACGGCGTCGCGCTCCACGACCCAGGCGTACCGCGCGCTCCTCGCGCCGTGGGGCCTCACCTATCCGCAGTACCTCGTGCTGGTGCTGCTGTGGTCGGGCGACGACCGCACGGTCACCGAGCTGGGGCAGCAGCTCGACCTCGACTCGGGCACGCTGTCGCCGCTCCTCGCGCGGATGGAGGAGGCCGGCTTCATCGCGCGGCGCCGGATCTCGGCCGACCAGCGCGTCGTCACCGTCTCGCTCGCGGAGCGCGGCCGCACCGTGCGGGCCGAGCTCGCGCACGTGCCGGCGGCGATCATGCGCGGCATGGGCCTCGACCTCGACCGCGCGCGCCAGCTCCTCGCGGCCCTGCACCTGCTCACCGCGGGGATGCAGGAGACCACGGCTGAGGCGCTCGCGCATCCGGTGCCCCGGCCCGCCGACGCGTCGGCCGTCACGCCCGCCCCCTGATCCGCACCACCCACCCCACCCACGGCCGCCCGCGGCCACGAACGGAAGGAACCACATGGACGCCCTGTACACCGCCGAGGCCCTCGCCACGGGAGCCGGCCGCGACGGCCGCGTGGCCGTCAGCGACAGCGACCTCGCGCTCGACCTCTCCATCCCCAAGGCCATGGGCGGGTCCGGCGAGGGCGCGAACCCCGAGCAGCTCTTCGCCGCCGGCTACGCCGCGTGCTTCCACTCCGCGCTGCAGGGCGTCGCCCGCGCGCGCAAGGTGAAGATCGCCGACTCCAGCGTCGGCAGCCGCGTCAGCATCGGATCCAACGGCCAGGGCGGCTACCAGCTCGCCGTGCACCTCGAGGTCGTCATCCCCGGGGTCGAGCACGACCTCGCGCAGGAGCTCGCCGACCAGGCCCACCAGGTCTGCCCGTACTCGAACGCGACCCGCGGCAACATCGAGGTCGTCGTCACGGTCTCGGACGACTGATGGCCGGCCTCGCTCGCACGTCCTTCCCGCGCACGGCCGCCCGCGTCGTCCTCGGCTCGTTCCTCGCCTTCGCCGGCGTCTCGCACCTCACCGTCGCGCGCGAGGAGTTCCGCGCGCAGGTCCCGAAGTCGCTGCCGGTGCCCGAGGACGTGACCGTCGTCGGATCCGGCGTCGTCGAGATCACGCTCGGCTCCGCGCTGCTGTTCGCGCGCTCGCGCCGCGGGCTCGTGGGCTGGGCGGCCGCCGCGTTCTTCACGGCGATCTTCCCGGGCAACATCGCGCAGTACGTCCACAAGCGCGACGGCTTCGGCCTCGACACCGACGGCAAGCGCCTCGGCCGCCTCTTCTTCCAGCCGGTGCTGATCGCGGTCGCGCTGTGGTCGACGGGGGCGCTGCGGAAGCGCTGATCCGCCGGATGCGCGACACGACCACCGGGACCCGCAGCGGTCCCGGTGGTCGTGTGCCTTGACGGGGGTCCGGCACGCGGTCAGCATGGGCGCACCCGCACCATCCGAGTCTCGAAGGAGAGACCAGACCCATGATCTTCGTCAACCTGCCCGTCACCGACCTGCCCCGCGCGATCGCCTTCTACGAGGCCGTCGGGTGCGTCGTGAACCCCGACTTCACGGATCAGAACGCCGCCTGCCTCGTGGTCGAGGCCGACCGCAGCGCGTTCATGCTCCTCACGCGCGACTTCTTCCAGTCGTTCCTCGACCTGCCCGTCGGCGACCCGGCCACGAGCGCCGCGGCGATCACCGCGGTCATGCTCGACAGCCGCGCCGACGTCGACGCGCGCGCCACCGCGGGCCTCGACGCGGGCGGATCCGAGGCCCGCCCCGCCGTCGACCTCGGCTTCATGTACCAGCGCCAGCTCCGCGACCCCGACGGCAACGTGATCGAGCTCGGGCACATGGATCCGATCCCCGCAGGCGGGGTGCCGCACATGGAGGACGCCGCGTCCTGACGGGACCGCTAGCGCAGCGTCCGCAGGAACGCGCGGATGTCGTCCGCCAGCAGCCCCGGCTCCTCGTGCGGCGCGAAGTGCCCGCCGCGCGGCATGGTCGTGTACCGCACGACGTCGTAGGTGCGCTCCGCCCAGCTCCGCGGCGGGTGCACCAGGTCGTGCGGGAAGACGGCGACCGCGGTCGGCACCCGCACGCGCTCCACCGGCGCGGTGCGTCCGGAGCCGTACGCGAAGTACGGGCGGAACGAGGTGCCGATGGAGCCCGTGAACCAGTAGAGCGACGCGAGCGTCAGCAGGTGGTCGTCGCTGAAGACTCGGGACACGTCTCCGTCGCAGTCGCTCCAGGCGCGGTGCTTCTCGAGGATCCACGACAGCAGCCCCACCGGCGAGTCCTGCAGCGCGGGCGCGAGGGTGAGCGGACGCGTCTGCTGCTGGTGCTCGTAGCCGCCCTCGGCCGCCTCCCACGCCCGCACCTCGTCCTGGTACGCGCGCTCCTCCTCGGTGAGCGTCGCCTCGTCGAGGTCCCGCGGCGCATGGACCGCCATCAGGTGGATCCCCGCCACCGCCTCCGGGTGGGCCTCCGCCAGCCGCGACGTGATCCCCGCGCCGAGATCGCCGCCGTGCGCCGCGTACCGCGCGAAGCCCAGCTCCTCTGTCATCAGCCGGTGCCAGAGCTCGTGGGTCGGCTCGTCGATGCGCGGCCGCTGCGGCGAGAGCGGGAAGCCGGGCAGCGCAGGCACGATCACGGTGACCGCGTCGGCCGGATCGCCGCCGAAGCGCGACGGCTGTGACAGCCGCTCGGCGAGCGGCACCAGCTCGAGCGCGGAGCTCGGCCAGCCGTTCGTGAGGACGATCGGCATCCCGCCGGGGCGTTCGGCGTCGAACCGCAGGTAGGAGATCGGCGTGCCGTCGAGGTCGGCGCTGGCCCACGGCAGCGCGAGGATCTCCCGCTCGCGCGCCCGCCAGTCGAAGCCGTCGGCCCAGACGGCGGAGAGGCGTCGCAGCGTCGCCTGGTCCGTGCCGGCCTCCCATGCGTCGACGGGCCACTCCGGCGTCCAGCGGGTGCGGCGGATCCGGTCGCGCAGGTCGTCGAGGTCGGCGTCGGTGACGTGGAGCGGGAGCGGGTGGGTCATGGGGGTCCTGACGTGGCGGGCGGGCACGGTCCCCTCATGGTCCCGCGGACCGCCGACGGGATCTACGTCCGCCGCCGCCGCGCCATCACCGCGCGCTGCAGCAGCACGAAGACCAGCAGGATCCCGCCCGTGATGATGGTGGTCGCCTCGGGCGGGATGCCGCCGTCGCGCGTGATGAGCACGTTCATCAGTCCCAGCACGAGGGCGCCGACGACCGAGCCGAGCACGAAGCCCACGCCGCCCGTGAGGAGTGTGCCGCCGATCACGGTCGCCGCGATCGCGTCGAGCTCCCAGCCGATGCCGGTGATGTTCTGCGCGCTGCCGAGGCGGGCCGTGTAGATGACCGAGGCGAGGCCGGCGAGCGAGCCGCTGATCACGTAGACGGCCAGCTTGGTGCGGCGCACGGGCAGGCCCATGAGCGCGGCCGACTGCTCGGATCCGCCCGTCGCGTACACGGTGCGGCCGAGGCGCGTGCGGTGCAGCACGAAGAACGCGACCGCCACCACCACGAGGGCGATGAGCACGCCCGGCGTCGTGACGACGTCGTTCACCTTCGGGCCGTCGACCACCTTCATGTTCGTGGCGAGCGAGCGCAGCGGCGACTCGTCGTCGAGGCGCTCGGGCACGGTGCTGAGGATGGAGGCGAGGCCGCGGCCGAGGAACATCATCGCGAGCGTCGCGATGAACGGCTGCACGTCGAAGAACTGGATCAGCACGCCCGAGACGACGCCGGAGGCCGTGCCGATCAGGATCATCAGCACCATCACCACCCACGGGTTCCAC
The DNA here is from genome assembly GCF_003576405.1 of Clavibacter lycopersici. Taxonomy (GTDB): domain Bacteria; phylum Actinomycetota; class Actinomycetes; order Actinomycetales; family Microbacteriaceae; genus Clavibacter; species Clavibacter lycopersici. The sequence continues at coordinate 4,886 of NZ_QWGT01000061.1, read as the reverse complement.
CCGGCGTTCGCGAGCAGCACGCCCGCCACGCTGCTGACGGCGACGATCGCGCCCACGGACAGGTCGATGCCGCCCGTGAGGATCACGAACGTGAGCCCCACCGCGAGCACGATGACGTGCGCGTTGTTGATGAGCAGGTTCGACAGCGTCGCGGCCTGCAGGATCCGGCCGTACGCGATCTCGCCGTAGGCCAGCATCGCCAGCAGGATCACCAGGGCGGCGACCGTCGGCAGCGAGTCGAGGCGGAGGCGCATGCGGCGGCGCGGCGGCCGGCTGGCGGTGTCGGGGCCCGGCGCGGGCGTCGGGGTCAGGGGCGGCTGGATCGTCGTGGCGCTCATGCGGGCACGGCCTCCTTCTCGGTCGACGCGGGGGTGGGAGCTGCCGGTCGGCGCCGGCCGAACAGCGCGCGCACGCGGCGCGACTGCAGGAGCACGATCGCGACGATCACGATGGCCTTGAACGCGGGCGTGGCCGACGACGAGATGCCGAGGAACACGACCGTCTTGTCGAGGGTCGCGATGAGGAGCGCGCCGACGGCCGCCCCGAGCAGGTGGAACTTGCCGCCCGCGAGCGAGGTGCCGCCGATGACGACCGCGAGGATCGCGTCGAGCTCCAACTGGTAGCCGGTGCGGGAGACGTCGACCGTCATGACGCTCGCGGTGGCGAAGATCCCGGCGACGCCCGCGAGCAGGCCGCTCGCGATGTAGGCGGTGAACAGGAGCGCGCGGCGGTCGAGGCCCGCGAGGCGCGCGGCCTGCGGGTCCATGCCGATCGCCTCGATCATGAGGCCCAGCGCGCTGCGCCGCACGAGCACGGCGACGCCGATCGTGATCAGCACGGCCAGCAGGAACACCACCGGCAGCCCCACGAGGTACCCGTTCGCGACCCAGCGGAACGGCTCGTTGGACGCGGCCGTGTTCTGCCCGGCCGTGATGACCTTCGCGAGGCCGCGGCCGGCGAGCATGATCACGAGCGTGCTGATGAACGGCTGCAGCCCCACGACGGAGACGAGCATGCCGTTGACGGCCCCGAGGATCCCGGCGATGAGGAGCGCGAGGCCCATCGCGCCGAGGGCGACGCCGAGCGAGTCGGATCCGGCCGCCTTGAGGAACTCCATGGAGACGGCGCCGGCGACCACCATGATCGAGCCGACGCTGAGGTCGATGCCGCCCGTGGCGACCACGAGGCACATGCCCACGGCGATCATGAGCACGGGCGCGGCGGCCCGGAGGATGTCGACGAGGTTGCCGACGAGGTTCCCGGTGTCCGGGTTCACGGAGAGCGCGAGGTAGCCGGGGTCCTTCGCCACGTTGATCGCGAGCAGCAGGACGATCGCGACCGTGCCCCAGAACCAGGGCCGGTGCAGCACGTCGGCGAGGCCGCGCGCGCTCCGCTTCGCGGGGGTGGTGTCGCTCATCGTGCGGCCTCCTCGGGCGCGGTGCGGTGGACGGCGTCGGGGACGGTCTCGAGAGCGATGTCGGAGACGCCCTCCTCCGCGATGGTGGTGACGATCGACTCGGCGGTCACGTCGGGCCCGGCCTCCAGCTCGGCGATCTTGCGGTGGTCCTTGAGCACGACGATGCGGTCGCTGAGGCGCACCACCTCCTCGAGCTCCGAGGAGATGAACACGACGGCGACGCCCGTGTCGGCGAGGGCGGCGACCTGCTCCTGGATCTCGGCCTTGGCGCCCACGTCGATCCCGCGGGTCGGCTCGTCGAGGATCAGGAGGTCGGGCTCGGTCGCGAGCCACCGGCCGAGCAGCACCTTCTGCTGGTTGCCGCCGGACAGGTTGCGGATGGGCCGGTCGGGATCCGCGGGTCGCACGTTGAGCTCGGTGAGGTACTTGGCGACGATCCGGTCCTTCTCCTTGCGCGGCAGCGGCCGGGCCCAGCCGCGCTTCGCCTGCACGGCGAGCACGAGGTTCTCCCGCACGCTGAGGTCGCGGATGATCCCCTCGTCGCGCCGGTTCTCGCTCGAGAACGCGATGCGGTGCTTCAGCGCCTTGGCGGGGGAGGAGATGGCGACGGGTGCGCCGTCCATGGTCACGGATCCGGTGTCGGGCCGGTCGACGCCGTAGAGGAGGCGCGCGAGCTCGGTGCGGCCGGATCCGAGGAGCCCGGCGAGGCCCACGACCTCGCCGCGGCGGAGCTCCACGTCGGTCGCGTCGAGCGAGCCCTTCCGGCCGATCCCGGAGGCGCGGTACACGGGCTCGCCCGTCGCGACCTGGCGGGAAGCGCGCTCGCGGTCGAGCGAGCGGAGGGTCTGCAGGTCCTTGCCGATCATCAGCGCGATGAGCCCGGCGCGGTCGATCTCGCGGGTCATGTGCTCGCCCACGAGCTTCCCGTTGCGGAGCACGGTGAGCCGGTCGCTGATCGCGAACACCTGGTCGAGGAAGTGGGAGACGAAGAGGATGGCGACGCCCTCGTCGCGGAGGCGGCGCATCACGCGGAAGAGGCCCTCGACCTCATCGGCGTCGAGGCTGGAGGTCGGCTCGTCGAGGATCAGCACGCGGGCGTCGACGACGGTGGCGCGGCTGATGGCGACGAGCTGCTGCAGCGCGAGGCTGAGCGAGGAGAGCGGGGTGCGCGGATCCAGGTGGCCGAGCCCCACGCGCGCCAGCACCTCGGAGGCGGCGGCGTGCGTGCCCTTCCAGTCGATGCCGAAGCGGCCGCGCCGCTCGTGGCCGAGCATGACGTTCTCGCCGATCGTGAGGTTCCCGCAGAGGTTGACCTCCTGGTAGACCGTGGAGATCCCCGCGGCCTGCGCGTCGGCGGTGCCGGTGAGGCGGCGCTCGGTGCCGCCCACGAGGACGCGGCCGGAGTCGATCCCGTAGACGCCCGTGAGCGCCTTGATGAGCGTCGACTTGCCGGCGCCGTTCTCGCCCATGAGCGTGTGGACCTCGCCGGGGAAGAGCCGGAGGTCGACCCCGTCGAGCGCCTTGACGCCGGGGAAGGAGATGGTGATGCCCTGCATCTCGACGATCGGGCTGGGTGCCTGCATGGCGCGTGCTCCGTTCCTGCCCCGGCAGCGTCGCCGGGCGGTGGGGGCGGCGGGGCGGATGATCCGCCCCGCCGCCGGGTGTGGCCGTGCGGGCGGGCTAGAACTTCCGGTCGGGCAGCGCGGTGGCGGCCTTCTCGGGCGAGTCGAACACGTCCGACGGGACGACGATCGACGACTCGACGCTCTCGCCGTCGAGCAGCGCCTGCACGGCCTCGAGCGCGGTGTCCCCGAACAGCGGGTTGTACTCGGCGACGAAGCTGAGCTTGCCGTCGGCCAGGGCCTGGAGCGCGCCCTTCGTGCCGTCGATGGTCGCGATCTTCACGTCCTCGCCGGGCGTGAGGCCCGCCTCCTCGACGGCCTGGACGGCGCCGAGGCCCATCTCGTCGTTCTGCGCGAAGACCATCTGCACGTCGTTCGCGTTCGACTTGAGCACGGTCTCGAAGACGCTCTTGGCCTCCTCGGTCGACCAGTTGGCGGTCTGCGCGCCGACCTCCGTGAAGGAGCTCTCGGCGCCGATGACGTCGTCCCAGCCCTCGTTGCGCTCGTTGACGACCGAGACGCCGGCCGGGCCCTCGAGGGTGAAGTACTTGCCGCCCTCGGGCAGCGCGGTCTTCGCCCACTCGGCGACGGATCCGCTCACGGCGATGTTGTCGGGGGCGATGCGGGTCGCGTAGAGCGAGTCGTCGTCCGGCTCGATGCCGCGGTCGATGAGGACCACGGGGATCTCGGCCTCCTTGGCGCGCTCGAGCGAGTCCTCCCAGCCGGATCCCTCGGTGGCCGAGAGCAGGATCACGTCGACGCCCTCGTCGACGAACGACGTGAACGCGTCGATCTGCGACTTCTGGTCGTTGTTGGTGGCGGGCGCGTACTTGAGGTCGAACCCGGCCTCCTTCGTGAACGTGTCCTGGATGTTCTTCTCGTTGGCCTGGCGCCAGGCGCCCTCGGGGCCGACGGCGACGAAGCCGACGGTGGCCGTCTCGCCGCCGCTGTCCGCGGCGCCGCCTGCCGTGGATCCGGTGCCCGAGTTGCTCGAGCAGGCCGCGAGTCCGAGGGCGATGGCCCCGGCCGCGGCGATGGTGGCGATGCGCCTCTTCGTGGACATGTATCTCCTCCTTGAGATGTCGGGACGGCTGCGTCCCGTTCCGGTCCTCGGGGACCGGCCGTGCTGCGGTTGCGCGGGGTGCTGCCGCGTGCTCGGGATGTTACCGGTAACAGTCGCAGCCGCACAAGGGAGTGGCCGCCCAGGACGCCACTACGGCAGCGGCAACAGCGGCAGCGGGAAGTCCGCCTCGTCCTCCTCGTCGGCGGGCGCCGCGATCAGCTCGACGATGGTGTCGACCGTCACGCCAGGGCCGTTGGCCAGCTCGCCGATCTTCTCCCGGTCCTTGAGCACGACGATCCGGTCGCTCACGCGCACGAGCTCGTCGAACGCGCTGGAGATGAACACGACGGCCACGCCCTCGAGCGCGAGCTGCGCGATGTGCGCCTGGATGTCGACCTTCGCGCGGATGTCGACGCCGCGGGTCGGCTCGTCGAGGATCAGGACGCGCGGCCGGATCGCCAGCCAGCGCGCGAGCAGCACCTTCTGCTGGTTGCCGCCGGAGAGCCGTCCGGCGGGCGTCGCGGGATCCGCGGGCGTGATGCCGAAGTGCTCGATGTGCCGCTCGACGAGGTCCTCGCGCTCGGCCTTCGACAGCGGATGCGCCCACCCGCGCAGCGCCTGCAGCGCCAGCACGATGTTCTCGCGCACGCTCAGGTCGCCGATGAGGCCCTCCGCGCCGCGGTCCTCCGCGGAGAGCGCCACGCGGTTGCGCAGCGCGTCGGCCGGCCGGTCGATCACGACGTCGCGCCCGCCGAGCGTCACCACGCCGCCGTCGGCCCGGTCG
>NZ_QWGT01000060.1 GCF_003576405.1 Clavibacter lycopersici | reverse complement strand
AGATCCGGTCGGCCGTCCGCGCGGATCCCGGCTGGCGGCTCGTCGTCGCCGACGCCGCGCAGCTCGAGCCGCGCGTGCTCGCCGCGCTGGCCGAGGATCGCGCGATGGCGGACGCGGGCCGGGGCAGCGATCTCTACCAGGGCCTCGTCGACGCCGGGGTCGTCGATACGCGCGCTCACGCGAAGGTCGCGATGCTCGGTGCCATGTACGGAGCGACCTCGGGCGAGAGCGGCCGCCTCATGCCGCGGCTCGTGCGGGCCTACCCGCGGGCGACCGGCTACGTGGAGCGCGCGGCACGCGCGGGGGAGAGCGGCGGCGTCGTGAGCACGCGGCTCGGGCGCTCGTCCCCGCCGCCGGGGGATGCGTGGGTCGACGTGCAGCAGATCGGCCGCGCGGGCGAGGCGTCCCAGGCGGATGCCGCCCGCGCCCGCACGTCCGCGCGCGACCAGGGGCGGTTCACCCGCAACTTCGTCGTCCAGGGGAGCGCCGCCGAGTGGGCGCTCTGCTGGCTCGCCGGCCTGCGTCGGCGGCTGGCCGCGATGGAGCGCCCCGGGTCCCGCCCGCACCTCGTCTTCTTCCTGCACGACGAGGTCATGGTGCACGCGCCGGACGACCGCGTCGACGAGGTCCGCGCAGCCGTGGCTGATGCGGCCGCGGAGGCCGGACGGCTGCTGTTCGGCGACGCGCCCGTCGACTTCCCCGTCACGATCGCCGTGGTCGACGACTACGCCCAGGCCAAGTGAGGCGTCCGACCCCGGACACGACGACGCCCGGCCCCCTCGGGGACCGGGCGTCGCGATGCGGGGGAGAGGGGATCAGCCGCCGGAGCCGACGTCGCCCTCGTGGTCGTCGCCCTCGCTCGTGTTGCTGCCGGAGCCGTCGGGGGTCTGGTCGCCGGATCCGCTCTCCTCGGTGACCGAGGAGGAGGACGACTCCACGTGCTCCTCGGTGTGCGTCGTCGTGCCGTCGTCGTCGGTCGAGGTGCTCTCGTGATCTGTGCTCATGGTCCGACCGTACGCTCGCGGTCCGCCGCGGGGAACCCCGGAGGGCGGACACGCGGACGACTTGGCCGGGGCCTCGCCGACGGCGAGGATGGGACCATGACCGATCCCGCGACCGCCACCCCCGCACCCACCGATCCGGCGGAGGTCCTCGCCGTCTACCGCTCCCGGCGCGAGCAGATGGTGGTCCTGCCCCAGGGGAACCTCGCCCTCGTGAACACGCAGTGGATCTCCCACGACGCGGCGCCGCAGCCCGTCTTCGGCATCCCCGGCACGTGGTCGCCCCTGGAGCCCGGCGTCTCCGGCCTCCGCGTCGAGGCGACCGCGGCGGACGGCCTCCGGGTCGACGGCGTGCTCGTCGACGGCGAGGCGATCGTGCGCGGCCGCGACGACCCGCAGCCGTCGTCCGTCGTCGCCAGCGACACCGTGTCGGCCTTCGTCATCGCGAGCGAGGAGGGCGCGTACGCGCTCCGCGTGTGGGACGCGCAGTCCGACGCGATCCGCGACTTCGGCGGCATCGACGCCTTCCCGTACTCCGAGGAGTGGGTCGTGAAGGCGGACTTCACCCCCATCGAGGGCGGACGCGCGATGGGCTTCGAGCACCTCAAGGACGACGGCGCCACCAAGGACAAGATCGTGCCCGGCGAGATCACGTTCACGAAGGACGGCGTCGACTACTCGCTCGCCGCGTTCCGCGAGGGACGCGCGCTCCTATTGGTGTTCTCGGATGCCACGAGCGGCGAGTCCACCTACGGCGTCGGGCGGTTCCTGATGGTGGCGCCCTCCCCGGACGGCACGATCACGCTCGACTTCAACCGCGCCTACCTGCCGCCGTGCGCGTTCAGCTACAACTTCAACTGCCCGATGCCGCCCAAGCAGAACCGCTTCGCCGTGCCCATCGAGGCGGGGGAGAAGAACGTGCTGGCCAGGGGCGGCGGCCTGCTGCACTAGCTCAGGCGGCGGATCCGCCGGGAGCCCGCGCGGGTCGCCCTCGCCGTGGAGCGGCGGCCAACCCCGCGGGTCGCGTGCCGGTCACGCGTGCCTCGCCGATCCGGCGCTCCGCGGCGTCGAGCCATGTCCGCCGCGCAGCGACCTGCGCCTCCTGCGCCTCGACGGCCAGCAGTCGCGCGAGCGCGGGCTCGCCGCCCTCCGCCTCGAGGTCCTGCCGGATCCGCGCGAGGGCCTCCGCCTCGGCACTGGAGCTGGCCCGCTGCGTCCGAACGACCTCCAGCGCGTCGGCCCCGGGGAGCGACATCGCGAGCGTGACCTTGACGAGCAGTTCGTCGCGCGCCCCGACGGCGCCGACGCTCGCCGAGAGCCACGCATCGACCTCCGCGGTACCGGCCGCGGTGATCGTGTACGGCACGTGACCCGCGTCGTCCGTCTCGCCCTTGACGACGAGGCCGTCGCGCTCCAGCCGGTCGAGCGTGTTGTATATCTGCCCGACGTTGAGGGGCGCCGCGGTGCCCGTGCGCCGCGAGAACTCCGTCCGCAGCTGGTAGCCGTAGCAGGTGCCCTCCGTGAGGACCGCGAGGAGCGCGTGCCGCACCGACATCCCCGCCTCGTCTCCCGGCCCGCCTGGGCCGCCACCTGGAGCATAGGCATTCCCGGCATGCATCCCGGCGGGACCCGCCGCCCCGAGACGACCGCACCGACCGACCGACCCGCTGACCGGCGCGTCGCGACCCGCGTGTTGCCCGCGCACAGGATCACCCGGCATGATGAGACCCGTCGGCGTCCGCGCCGGCCGCACCGGCAGGTGTGGAGCTCGTCCATCGCACGCAGATCGTTGGGGAAGACGCATCTGATCGGATGGAGGAGACCCCATGGAAGCACCCGTCGCCAACTCAAGACCGGCTCGAGGAGTGCTCTACGTGCACTCCTCCCCTCGCGCGCTCTGCCCCCATGTCGAATGGGCCGCCGGTCGTGCGCTTGGTCACGCCGTGAACTTCACGTGGGACCCGCAGCCCGTGCTGAAGGGCGCCATGCGCGCCGAGTACTACTGGGAGGGCCCCGAGGGGTCCGGCGCCGCCATCGCCAGCGGACTGCGCGGCTGGGAGCACCTCCGCTACGAGGTCACCGAGGATGCCGGGCCCGGTCGCGACGGCGGGCGCTGGATGCACACGCCCGACCTCGGCGTCTTCTTCGCGCAGACCGACACGGCCGGGAACACGGTGATCCCCGAGGACCGGATCCGGTACGCCCTCGACATCGCGGGATCCAACACGCTGGAGCTCCACCGCGAGCTGCGCCTCGCCATGGGCCAGGCCTGGGACGACGAGCTCGAGGCGTTCCGCCACGCGAGCGACTTCAGCCCCGTCGTCTGGCTGCACAAGGTCGGCTGACCGGCACTGGCACCCGGCGCGCGGCTCCTCCCCGCCCGCCTGCACGACGAGAGGCCCCGACCATCAGGTCGGGGCCTCTCGTCGTGGTGCCGCTAGACGCTGCGGAACGCGATGACCGCGTTGTGCCCGCCGAAGCCGAACGAGTTGCTGATCGCGAGGAGGTCGCCGTCGCCGAGCGACCGCGGGGACGTGACCACATCGAGCGGGATGTCGGGATCCTGCTCCGTGAGGTTGATGGTCGGGGGAGCGGTTCGCTCCGCCAGCGCCTTCACGGTGAAGACGGCCTCGATGGCCCCCGCCCCACCGAGCAGGTGACCCGTCGACGCCTTGGTGGCGCTCACCGGGATCCCGTGCACGGCGTCGCCGAACACGCGCTCGAGCGCCTTGTACTCGGCGATGTCGCCGACGGGCGTGCTCGTCGCGTGGACGTTGATGTGCGAGACGTCGCTCCGGGAGTAGCCCGCGCCCTCGATGCTCTGGATCATCGCGCGCGCCGCGGCCGTGCCCTCGGGGTCCGGGGCGGTGATGTGGAACGCGTCGCTCGTGACGGCGCCGCCCACGAGCTCCGCGTAGATGCGGGCGCCGCGGGCCTTGGCGTGCTCCTCGGTCTCGAGCACGAGGGCGGCGCCGCCCTCGCCGAGCACGAAGCCGTCGCGGGCGATGTCATAGGGACGCGACGCGCGCTGCGGATCGTCGTTCCGCTTGGAGAGCGCCTGCATCGCGGCGAACGACGCGATGGGCAGCGGGTGGATGGAGGCCTCGGACCCGCCGGCGACGATGATGTCCGCGCGTCCCGCCTGGAGGTGCTCGTAGGCGCTCGCGATCGACTCCGTGCTGGAGGCGCAGGCGGAGACCACGGTCTGGATGCCGGCGCGCGCGCCGAGGTCCATGCCGACAGCGGCCGCGGGGCCGTTCGGCATGAGCATGGGCACGGTCATGGGGAGGACCCGACGCGGGCCCTTCTCGCGGAGGGTGTCCCACGCGTCGAGCAGGGTCCACACGCCGCCGATGCCGGTCGCCCAGTCGACGGCGAAGCGCAGCGGGTCGACCTCGGGGGATCCGGCGTCGGCCCACGCCTCACGCGCGGCGGTCAGCGCGAACTGGCTGGAGGGGTCGAGGCGCTTGGTCTCGATGCGCTGCATGACCTCGGAGGACGGCACCTTGGCCTGACCGGCGAAGGTGACGGGGATCTCCCACTTGGCCACCCAGTCCTGCTCGAGGGTCGTGATGCCCGACTCGCCGCGGAGGAGCGCCTGCCAGGTGTCCTCGGCGGTGCCGCCGAGGGGCGACGTGGCGCCGATGCCGGTGACGACGATCTTCTTGGGGGTGGTCATGCGTGGCGTCTCCTCGACGTCGGGAACGGGGGAGGGAGATGGCCGGCCCCGGATGCGGGACCGGCCATGCTCCGCGCGGTCAGGACTGCGCGTTGGTGATGAACGTGACCGCGTCGCCGACGGTCTTGAGGTTCTTGACTTCCTCGTCGGGGATCTTCACGTCGAACTTCTCCTCGGCGTTGACGACGATCGTCATCATCGAGATCGAGTCGATGTCCAGGTCGTCGGTGAACGACTTGTCCATCTCGACGGTGTCGGTGGCGATCCCGGTCTCGTCGTTGACGAGCTCGGCCAGGCCGGCCAGGACTTCTTCGGTGGACAGTGCCATGTGTATCTCCTCGTGGTTCGTGATGACCGGAACAGCTTATGGGTCGGTGGGGCTCAGGGCAGGACGACGACCTGCGCGCCGAAGACGAGCCCGGCGCCGAACCCGATCTGCAGGGCGAGGCCGCCCGAGAGCGACGGGTCCTCCTCGAGCAGGCGGTGCGTGGCGAGCGGGATCGACGCGGCGGAGGTGTTGCCCGTGGTGGCGATGTCGCGCGCGATGGCGACGGACTCCGGCAGGCCCAGCTGCTTCGCGAACTCGTCGACGATGCGCATGTTGGCCTGGTGGGGGATGAAGGCGGCGAGCTGGTCGGGCGCGATGCCGGCGCGGTCGAGCGCCTCCTTGGCGACCTTGACCATCTCCCAGACGGCCCAGCGGAAGACCTTCTGGCCGTCCTGGCGGAGGGTCGGCCACGCGGATCCGTCGCGCATGCTCTTCAGGGTGCCGGTCATGCCGACCGCGTCCCAGTTCGAGCCGTCGGAGCCCCACACCGTCGGCGAGATGCCGGGGGTGTCGCTCGGGCCCACGATCGCGGCACCGGCGCCGTCGCCGAGCAGGAACGAGATCGAGCGGTCGGTCGGGTCGACGATGTCGGACAGCTTCTCGGCGCCGACGACGAGGACGTACTCGGCGAGGCCCGAGCGGATGAAGGAGTCGGCCTGCGCGATGCCGTAGGTGTACCCGGCGCACGCGGCCGAGATGTCGTAGGCCGGCGCGGGGTTCGCGCCGATGCGGTCGGCGAGGAGCGCGGCCATCGACGGGGTCTGCACCGTGTTGCTGACGGTCGAGACGAGGACGATGCCGATCTGTTCCGGCCGGATGCCCGCCTTGGCGATGGCCTCCAGCGACGCGGTGGTCGCGAGGTCGACCGCGTCGACGTCGGCGCCGGCGCGCTTGCGCGTGATGATGCCGGTGCGCTGGCGGATCCACTCGTCGGACGAGTCGATCGGGCCGACGAGGTCGTCGTTCGGGACGTCGAGCTCGCCCCGGGCGGCGCCGAGGCCCCAGATGCGGGTGAAGCGCTCGACGACGGGCGCGGTCTGGATGGTGGGGCGGGGCTGGTCGGTCATGGGTGCCTGTTCGGTGTCGGGTGAGGCGGGATCAGGCGTGCGCGTCGAGCATGTCGATGGCCGCCGGGAGGTCGTCGGGCGTGGAGAGCGCGAGCGTCGGGAGGCCCTTGAGCCCGCGCTTGGCGAGGCCGGTGAGCGCTCCGGCGGGGGCGACCTCGATGAGGCCCGTGACGCCCGCGGCGTCGAACGCCTCCATGCAGAGGTCCCAGCGCACCGGGCTCGCCACCTGGCCGACGACCAGGTCGAGGTACGCAGCGCCGGACTCGACGCGGCTGCCGTCCCGGTTCGTCCAGATCGGGAAGCGCGGATCCCGGGGCGCGAGCGGCGCGACCGCGGCCTGCAGCCTCTCGACGGCGGGCGCCATGTGGTGCGTGTGGAACGCGCCGGCGACCTGGAGGGGGATGACGCGCGTGCCGCGGAGGGGCTCCTCCTGGAGCGCCGCGAGGGCCTCGGGGGCTCCGGCGACGACGATCTGGCCGCCGCCGTTGAAGTTGGCGGGCTCGAGTCCGAGCTCGGCGAGCCGTGCGAGGACCGCATCCTGATCGCCGCCGACGACGGCGCTCATGCCGGTGCGGGTGACGGCGGCGGCCTCGGCCATCGCGTCGCCGCGCGTGCGGACCACGGCCATGGCCTCCGCGTCCGTGAGGATCCCGGCGCCGGCGGCGGCCGTGATCTCGCCGACGGAGTGGCCGGCGATGCCCGCGACGTAGGCGTCGCGGCCGTCGGCGAGGAGCGCATGCAGGGCCATGATGCCGGCGGCGACGATGAGCGGCTGCGCGACGGCGGTGTCGCGGATGGTGTCGGCGTCGGACGTCGTGCCGTGGGTGACGAGGTCGAGACCGGCGGCGTCGCCCAGCTCGCCGAGCCGGCGCGCGTGCTCGGGGTGCTCGAGCCAGGGGGAGAGGAAGCCGGGCTTCTGGGAGCCCTGACCCGGGCAGACGACGATGATCATCCGTCCATCTTCCCGCCCGCATCCGGGCGCGCCGGAGTCGACATCCCACAGAGGATCCGGGACGACATTGTGGCGATGCCACACGCGGGGCGCGTCACCGTGCCGCCTGGCGCTTCGGACGGGCCCGACCGGATCCCTGCTGCTTGGGGACCGTGGTGCCGGCCTCCGCGATGCTGCCGATGATGAGCGCCGCCTGCAGGATGAGGGCCTCGCGCGCGCCCGTGGCGTCCCACCCGATGACGTCGGACACGCGCTTGAGGCGGTACCGCACCGTGTTCGGGTGCACGAACAGCTCGCGCGCCGTCGCCTCGAGCGAGCGGCCGGTGTCCAGGTAGCACCACAGCGTCGTGAGCAGCTCCGTCGAGTGCGCCTGCAGCGGCTTGTAGATCCGGTTGATGAGCGTCGAACGGGCCAGCGGGTCGCCGGCGAGGGCGCGCTCCGGCAGCAGGTCGTCGGCCAGCGTCGGCCGCGGCGCGTTCCGCCACGAGCGCGCTACGGCGAAGCCCGCGAGAGCCGCCCGCGCGCTCCGGGACGCCTCCACGAGGCTCGGCACCTCGTGCCCGAGGACGAGGTGGCCCGCGCCGAAGCCGGGCTCGAGCTGCGTCGCGATCTCGAGGAAGGTGACGGGGGGAGCCTCGGGCGCCGCCGCCTCCGGATCGACGACCGCGGGGGACGCGCGCCCGATCACGAGGACCAGGCGGCTGCCCTGGACGCCGATCAGCACGTCCGCGTCGAGGTGCCGCGCCGTGCGGCGCAGCTGGTCGACGTCGAGGACCGCGGGAGCGGTGCCCACGAGCACCGACACCTCGCCGTGCCCGTGCCAGCCGAGCGCCGCGATCCTCGAGGGGAGCTCGTCGTCGTACTCGCCCGAGAGGATGCTGTCCACGACGAGCGCCTCGAGCCGGGCGTCCCACAGGCCGCGGGCCTCGGCGGCCCGCGCGTAGACGTCGGCCGCGGCGAACGCGATCTCCCGCGAGTACAGCAGGATCGCGTCGCGCACCGTGCGGTGCCGGTCGCGGACGCGGTCCTCGACGACCTCCACCGTGACGCGGATGAGCTGCAGCGTCTGCTGCAGCGTCACCGAGCGCAGGAGCTCGCGTGGAGCGGCGCCGAAGACGTCCGCGGCGATCCACGGCGTCGAGTCCGGATCGTCGTACCAGTGGATGAACGACGTGATCCCGGCCTGGGCGACGAGCCCGACGGCGGACCGCCGCCCCGGCGGCATGTCGCCGTACCAGGGCAGCGTGTCCTCGAGCCGCTTGAGCGTCGCGCTGGCGAGCTCGCCCGACAGGGACCGGAGCCACGCGAGCGTCTCCGCCTTCGTCTCCCCGGTCTCCACGTCGGTGTCGTGCCGGTCGCTCGGGGTCACGTCAGGTCGGCGCAGCTCACGCCTCGCCGCCGGCCGATCCGGTCGTCCCGGCGTTCACGTCGAGCAGGCGGTACTTGTCGATCGCCCACTTCGGCGCGTCCTGGTCGACCTTGCCCTGCTTCGCCAGGCGCTGCAGGGTCTTCACGACCATGGACGGGCCGTCGATCGCGAAGAAGCGACGGGCCGCCGGACGCGTGTCCGAGAAGCCGAAGCCGTCGGCCCCGAGCGTCGAGTAGTCGCCGGGGACGAACTGCCGGATCTGGTCGGGCACCGCGTGCGAGAAGTCGGTGACCGCGACGAACGGGCCCTCGGCGTGACGCAGCTTCTCCTCCAGGTACGGGACCCGGGTCTCGGAGTGCGGGTGGAGCATGTTGTGCTCCTCGGCGGCAAGGCCGTCGCGACGGAGCTCGCCCCACGAGGTGACGGACCACACGTCGGCGGACACGCCCCAGTCGTCGGCCAGCAGCTGCTGCGCCTCGAGGGCCCACGGGACCGCGACGCCGGACGCCATGAGCTGCGCCTTGGGTCCGTCGGTCCAGCCGTCCTTGAGCTTGTAGACGCCGCGGACGATGCCGTCCACGTCCACGCCCTCGGGCTCGGCCGGGTGGATGATCGGCTCGTTGTACACCGTGAGGTAGTACATGACGTTCGGGTCGTCGTGCTCCCCGCCGTACATGCGCTCGAGGCCGGACCGCACGATGTGGCCGATCTCGTAGGCGTACGCCGGGTCGTACGACACGATCGCCGGGTTCGTCTGCGACAGGACGAGCGAGTGCCCGTCGGCGTGCTGGAGGCCCTCGCCCGTGAGCGTGGTGCGTCCCGCCGTGGCGCCGATGAGGAAGCCGCGCGCCATCTGGTCGCCGGCCGCCCAGATCGCGTCGCCCGTGCGCTGGAACCCGAACATCGAGTAGAAGACGTAGATCGGGATGAGCGGCTCGCCCTGCGTCGAGTACGTGGTGCCGAGGTTCGTGAACGCCGCCAGGGCGCCCGCCTCGTTGATGCCCACGTGCACGATCTGGCCCTGCGGGCTCTCCTTGTAGGAGAGCAGCAGCTCGCGGTCGACCGACGTGTAGTGCTGGCCGTTCGGGTTGTAGATCTTCGCCGTCGGGAAGAAGGCGTCGATGCCGAACGTGCGGGCCTCGTCCGGGATGATCGGGACGACGCGGTTGCCGAAGTCCTTCGCGCGGATGAGGTCCTTCAGCAGCCGGACGAACGCCATCGTGGTGGCGATCTCCTGAGTGCCGGAGCCCTTCTTCGAGATGCGGTACGCGGAGTCGTCCGGCAGCGAGATCGCGGTGTGCTCCGTGCGGCGCTCCGGCGAGTACCCGCCGAGCGCACGGCGGCGCTCCTGCATGTACCGGATGGCCTCGTCGTCCTGGCCGGGGTGGTAGTACGGCGGCAGGTACGGGTCCGCCTCGAGCTGGGCGTCCGTGATCGGCACGCGCATCTCGTCGCGGAACTGCTTGAGGTTGTCGAGCGTGAGCTTCTTCATCTGGTGGGTCGCGTTGCGGCCCTCGAAGCTCGGGCCGAGGCCGTATCCCTTGACGGTCTTCGCGAGGATCACCGTGGGCTGGCCCGTGTGCTCGCTCGCCGCCTTGAAGGCCGCGTAGACCTTGCGGTAGTCGTGGCCGCCGCGCTTGAGGTTCCAGATCTGGTCGTCGGTGTAGCCCTCGACGAGCTTCGCCGTGCGCTCGTCGCGCCCGAAGAAGTTCTCGCGGATGTAGGCGCCGCTCTCGGCCTTGTAGGTCTGGTAGTCGCCGTCGGGCGTGCGGTTCATCAGGTCGAGCAGCGCGCCCTCGGTGTCGCGGGCGAGCAGGTCGTCCCACTCGCGGCCCCAGACGACCTTGATGACGTTCCAGCCGGCGCCGCGGAAGAAGCTCTCGAGCTCCTGGATGATCTTGCCGTTGCCGCGGACCGGCCCGTCGAGGCGCTGCAGGTTGCAGTTGATGACGAAGTTGAGGTTGTCGAGCTTCTCGTTCGCCGCCACCTGGAGCTGGCCGCGGCTCTCGACCTCGTCCATCTCGCCGTCGCCGAGGAACGCCCAGACCTGCTGGTCGGACGCGTCCTTGATGCCGCGGTTGGTGAGGTACTTGTTCGCCTGCGCCTGGTAGATCGCGTTGATCGGGCCGAGGCCCATCGACACCGTGGGGAACTGCCAGAACTCCGGCATGAGGCGGGGGTGCGGGTACGAGGACAGGCCGCCGCCCGCGTGGCTCTTCTCCTGGCGGAAGCCGTCGAGCTGGTGCTCGCTCAGGCGGCCCTCGAGGAAGGCGCGGGCGTAGGTGCCGGGGGAGGCGTGGCCCTGCACGAAGACCTGGTCGCCGCCGCCGGGGTGGTCCTGGCCGCGGAAGAAGTGGTTGTAGCCGACCTCGTAGAGGGCGGCCGAGGATGCGTACGTGGCGATGTGCCCGCCGACCGCGATGCCGGGACGCTGGGCCCGGTGCACCGTGACGGCCGCGTTCCAGCGGATCCACGCGCGGTAGCGGCGCTCGAGGTCCTCGTCACCGGGGAAGTCGGGCTCGTTCTCCGGCGCGATGGTGTTGATGTAGTCCGTGGTCGGGACCATCGGCACACCCAGGTGCAGCTCCTTCGAGCGCTTGAGGAGGCTGAGCATGACGTCGCGCGCACGACCCCGGCCCTGCGTCTCGACGAGCCCGTCGAGGGACTCGTTCCATTCGGCGGTCTCTTCCGGATCCTGATCGGTGTGGTTCACCGAGTACGGATCCTGGTCGTTGACAGTCACCCTCGACCTCTTCCTGTGGTGTGCAGACATCGTCTTCGGTGCCACGGGGCTCGAAGGGTGCGAGACCGCGCGTACGCCGAGAGCCAGCCTACCCATGCCGACCGACGGTCACGGACGACGTGCGGCGCGCCCCGCGGGACCGGCCGACCGCCCCTGCCGCTGGACTTCGCGGATCCCCGGCGTAAGCTCGTCACTCGTGCCAGACAGGGGACATCTGCCGGCACGGAAGGATCCGCACCCCATGGCCCTGGCCAACGACACACAGGCTCCCGACTTCGAGCTCGCCAACCAGTACGGCGAGCGCGTCCGGTTGAGCGAGTACCGCGGACACCGCGCGGTCGCCCTCGTCTTCTTCCCCCTCGCCTTCTCCGGCACCTGCACGGGCGAGATGTGCCAGCTCGAGGAGAACCTCGGCCTCTTCGCCGACAGCCGCGTGGAGCTCATCGGCGTCAGCGTCGACAGCAAGCACACGCTGCGGGCGTGGGCCCAGCAGCAGGGGATCGACTTCCAGCTCCTCGCCGACTTCTGGCCGCACGGCCAGGTCGCGAAGGAGTACGGCGTCTTCCTCGAGGAGAAGGGCTTCGCGAACCGCGCGACCTTCCTCATCGACACGCGCGGCATCATCCGCGGCAGCTTCATCACCGCGCCGGGCGAGGCCCGTGAGCTCGAGGCGTACCGCACCGCCATCCGCGACCTGGCGCTCGTCCCCGCCTGATCCGCCCGTCGCGGCCGCGGAGCATCAGCTCAGGATGTTGACGGCCCGGGCGATGACGAGCGCGAGGATCACGAAGCCGGCGAACGCCTGCAGCGCCATCAGCGCCTTCGCGCGGTGGGACAGCGGCATGACGTCCGTGGGGCTGTAGGCCATCGAGTTCGTGAGCGAGAAGTAGGCGTAGTCGACGAACCCGGGGACCCAGTCCGCGTGCTCCGACGAACGGCGGGCGACCTCCGACACGGCGCCGGCGTCCTCGTCCTGCGGGAAGCGGAAGTCGGCGGGCGCGAGCGCGGCCCGCGCGTGCGTGCGGCGCGCCACCGGGCCGCCGCGGTCCAGCTCCCAGAAGACGAGGGCGAAGGCCAGCACGTTGGTCACCCACACCTGGAGCGCCGTCAGCAGCAGCTCCGGACCCGCCTCCGACGCGTCGACGAGCGCGATGACCAGGACGACGAGGCTCACCTGGTTCGCGACCACGAGGAGCCCGCCGAGACCGATCCCGAGCCCTCGGGACCACCTCGTCTCCCGCGTGAACCGCCGCGGGTTGAGCGTGACGAGCGGCACGAGGAGCGCGACGGCGATCACGACCACCGCGACGCGGACGCCGACGGGCACGGCGGTCGGCGCGACGCCGTAGAGGGCGACGGCGACGATCAGCCCGACGGCGGCGGGCCAGCGCGGCTCCGCGACCGTCCGGCGAGAGGGGTGGATGGGCACGCAGGAGAGGCTACGGCGCGCGGCTCGGGCGGGGCCGGGACGCGCCGGCGCGGTCGGCTAGCATGGCCGGGCGCCCGGCGACCGGACGCAGGGGCCTTTAGCTCAGTTGGTAGAGCGCCACGTTTACACCGTGGATGTCGTCGGTTCGAGCCCGGCAGGGCCCACGCGCGCACCCCTTCCCGTGCATCCGGTCGAGGGGGATCAGCCGAGGGTCCCGAGGCCCCGCACGATGAGGTCCACGCCGAAGGCGAAGTCCCGCGCCGGGTCCTCGTCCACCGCCCCGGCGGGCAGCAGACCGAGCCGGTCGAGCTGGCCGCGCTGCTGCTCGTGCGCCACGTGCCCGAGGACGAAGTGCAGGAGCGTCCAGGCCGCGCGGGCGCAGTCCGCCTCATCGAATCCGCCGGCGGCGACGGCGGCGGAGAGCGCGTCGCGGGCGGCCGTCGCCCCGAGCCCCATCGCGGTGGTGCTCGCCACGACCTCGGCGCCGTCGCGATGGGCGAGGAGCGCCGCC
>NZ_QWGT01000059.1 GCF_003576405.1 Clavibacter lycopersici | reverse complement strand
CGCTGGTCGTGGCCGCCGACGCCGCGGCGGTCGTCGTCCAGCGGCAGGGCGCGCAGCCGGCGGACGACTGATCCGCGTGGGCGACGCCGCGGACGCCCCGGGGAAGGACGCCGATGCCGTCGTCGACTTCGTGCGTGCGCTGGTCACGCCGCCGTGGCCACGCGACGCGGCGGACGCGGAGCGGATGCTGGCAGCCCTCGGCGTGCACCCCACAGGCGGGGTCGACGCGTGGTCCCCGTCCTCCGCGCAGCACGCCCTGACCGGCGGCCCCGACGCCGTCGACCACCTGTCCTACGGCGTGCACGCGGACAGCGTCAGCGGCATCGGCTTCTTCCTCGCGCGGCACGGCGGCGCGCGGGATCCGCTCGTCCGGCGCGACCACGACGCGCTCGTCGCGGCCCTCGCCGCCCTGTTCGGTCCACCTCGCGCGGCGTTCGACGACCAGTCGAGCCCGGTGCTGTGGGACGTGGCCGAGCTGCAGGTGGGCGTGCAGCTCTTCGACCGCGTCGACAGCAGCGTCATGGTGGATGTCGATCACAGCGACCGGTCCGCGCGCGCGGAGGCGGAGGCGGCGGCGGCCGGGGACGACCCGGGCCGCGGCTAGCGGATCCGCCCCCGTGACGTGCGCGCGCGGCGCCCGCCCCGGTCGCGCGACAGCGGGTAGGCGCGGTCGAGCCGCGGGCTGAGGAGGAACAGGAACGCCGCGTTCGCCAGCATGAAGCCGCCCGCCCGGTACGCCGGGACGACCACGATGGCCAGGTTCGGCAGCACGTCGGCCGCGATCGAGAACACGACCGCGAGGGTCAGCAGCACGCCGACACCGGCATAGAGCGACCGGACGCCGTCGGTCACCGCGTCGCGGCGCTCCTGCTGCTCCTCGGCGCGGGCGTCGAGCGCCACGACCGTCTCCCCGTACTCGTCCGAGGGCGCCGACGTGAACAGCTCGCGCACCGGCACGTCGAACGCGCGGGCGACGAGCGACAGCGTCTCGAGGCTCGCGTCGTCACCCGCCTCCAGCCGCTGCACCGAGCGCACCGTGATCCCGCTCGCCTCGGCCAGCCTGTCCTGCGTCCAGCCCTGCTCGCGGCGGAGCTCCGCCACCCGTGTCCCGTTCATGCGCCCAGCCTGGCCGCCGGACGCCGCCCTCACCACGACGCGGGGCCGACAGCTCCCCGACATCCGCCGACAGCGGGCGGACATCCGCGCAACGGCGGGGGAGGGCCGCCGCCGGATCCCGCGCTTGCCCCCTGCTCGGGGTCCATGAGATGCTCTACGCGCTGCGCTTCTTATGCGCATAAGTAGATCACCGGCTCGCGACGCGGGCGCTTCGTTCAAGGAGGAACACGTGAAGACATCCATGCGTCTGGGCGCGGTCGCGACCGTGCTGGCGGCCACCGTCGCGCTGACCGGCTGCGGCCGGTCCGGCGACGAGGGATCCGGTCCGGCGGCCGCGACCACGCTGGGCTCCGAGCCCGCGACCGGCAAGGTCACCATGTGGGCGATGGGCGCGGAGGGCGAGGCCCTGCCCGCGTTCCTGAAGACCTTCGAGGACGCCAACCCGGGCGTCGAGGTCGACGTCACGGCCATCCCCTGGGACGCCGCGCACAACAAGATCCAGACCGCGATCGCGGGCGGCACCACCCCGGACATCGCGATGATGGGCACCACGTGGATGGCCGACTTCTCCGACGCGCTCACCACCGTGCCGACGGACGTCGACGCGAGCGACGCCTTCCCCGGCTCCCTCGCGACCAACGACGTGAAGGACCGCGCCGCGGGCATCCCCTGGTACGTCGACACCCGCGTCCTCTACTACCGCACCGACCTCGCCGCGAAGGCCGGCTGGACGAAGGCGCCCACGACCTGGGACGAGCTCAAGCAGATGGCGTCGGACATGCAGACGAAGGCGGGCGCCGCGCACGGGATCCGCCTCCCCGCCGGCAACGACGCGTTCCAGGGCACGCTCTGGATGCCGTGGTCGAACGGCGCGGAGATCGCCGACGGCGCGGAGTGGACCCTCGACACCACGGAGATGCGGGAGGCCTACGAGTACTACGGCAGCTTCTTCGCCGACGGCATCGCGGATCCCGACGTCGACGTCTCGTCCGGCGCGCAGGAGGCCTCCTTCGTCGACGGATCCACGCCCATGCTCATCGAGGGCCCCTTCGAGATCGGCCAGCTGAAGGCCGTCGGCGGTGAGGGCTTCGCGTCGAAGTTCACCACCGCGGTGCTGCCGGCGAAGGAGACCTCGGCGTCGTTCAGCGGCGGCGCGAACCTCGTCGTCTTCGACCAGGCGAAGAACCAGGACGCCGCGTGGAAGCTCGCCCGCTGGCTCGGCCAGCCGGACACGCAGGCGGCCTGGTACGCCGCCACGGGCGACCTCCCCGCGTCGCAGTCCGCCTGGCAGGACCCGGCCCTGCAGGGCGACCCCACCCTCGCCGCGTTCGGCGAGCAGCTGAAGACCGCCAAGTCCGTGCCCGTGAGCACGAACTGGGTCAAGGTCGGATCCGCGGCCGACTCCGCGCTCGAGCAGATCCGCCGCGGCACCGCCACCGTGCCCGACGCGCTGGCGAAGCTGCAGTCGGACGCGGACTCCATCGGCTCGGCGGAGTAGCCGTTGGCCCTCACCGCCGCGCGTGCGGCCGGGACCCGTCCCGGCCGCACGCGCTCCCCGCTCGTCGCCCGGCAGCGCCGCCGACAGGCCCTCATCGCCTGGGGCTTCTGCCTCCCGTTCGTCGCCGTCTTCGTGGTCTTCATGCTCGTGCCGCTGGTCAGCTCGTTCGCCATGTCGTTCACGGACTTCCGCGCGACCGACATCCGCACCCCGTTCGCCGTCGACTTCACCGGCCTCGACCAGTACGCGAGGCTGTTCACGGACGCCACGTTCCTCCGCTCCATCGGCGTCACGGCCTTCTTCGTGGTCGTCGGGATCCCGGTCACCATGGTCATCGCGCTCGCGCTGGCCCTGGCGCTCAACTCGGGACGCGGCCGCATCGTCTCGTTCTTCCGCGTCGGCTTCTACGCGCCCGTCGTGACGAGCATCGTCGCGGTCTCCGTGGTGTGGCGCTACATCCTGCTGCCGGACGGGCTGCTCAACTCCGCGCTCGCGCTGGTCGGGATCACCGGCCCCAACTGGCTGAGCGACACCACGTGGGCGCTGCCATCGCTCGTCGTGATGGCGGTGTGGCGCAACGTCGGCACCCTCATGATCATCTTCCTCGCGGGCCTCCAGGCCGTTCCCGAGGAGGTGCAGGAGGCGGCCGTCATGGACGGCGCGAGCCCCTGGCGCCGGCTGATCTCCGTCACGCTGCCGCTGCTCCGCCCGACCCTGCTGCTCGGATCCGTGCTCATCTCGGTGGGCTTCCTGCAGTTCTTCGAGGAGGCGTTCGTGATGACCCGCGGCGGCCCGCTCGACTCCACGCTTTCCGTCGCGTACTACACGTACCGGCAGTTCGGCTTCGGCGAGTACGGCCTCGCCTCCGCGGCGAGCTACGTCCTCTTCCTCGCCATCGCCCTGCTCAGCCTGCTGCAGTTCCGGCTGCTGCGGTCGAAGGACTGAAAGGCACGCGCATGACCACCACCGCATCCGCCCCCGCCGCGACGGCCGCCGTCGTCGCGGGATCCACCGCGGGCACCCCGCCCCGCCGCCGCCGCGGCACCGACCGCGGGCGCCGCACCCGCGCCGTCCTCTACGTCGTCCTCGCCGCCGTGCTCTGCGTCTGGCTCCTGCCGTTCATCTGGATGGCGCTCGGCTCCGTGAAGACGCAGGGCGAGATCCTGCAGCGGCCGCCGACATGGTGGCCCCAGGATCCCGTCGCCGACAACTTCGCGCAGTGGTTCGGGCCGCTCGACTTCGGCACGTTCTTCTCGAACAGCCTGGTCGTCGCGCTCATCACCGTGCTCGGCAACCTCGTCTTCTGCTCGATGGTGGGCTACGCGCTCGCGAAGATGGAGTTCCCGGGCAAGCGCATCCTGTTCCTCACCGTGATGGTGACGCTCATGGTGCCGGGCGTCGTCACGTTCGTGCCGCTGTTCGTCATGGTCTCGGGGCTCGGCCTCGTGAACACGTACGCGGCGCTGATCCTCCCGTTCATCACGGCGCCCATCGGGGTGTTCCTCATGCGGCAGTTCATGCTCGGGATCCCCGAAGCGCTCATCGAGGCCGCGCGCCTCGACGGCGCGGGGGAGTTCCGCATCTTCTCCCGCATCGTCATGCCGCTGTGCGGGCCGCCGCTCGCGACGCTCGGGATCCTCACGTTCCTCGCCTCGTGGAACAACTTCCTCTGGCCGCTCGTCGCGGCGCAGACCGAGGGCATGTACACGCTGCCGATCGCGCTGTCGCTGTACTCGACCGGGCAGAACGCGACCGACTACGGCCTGCTGCTCGCGGGATCCGTGCTGGTGATCGCGCCGATCCTCGCCCTGTTCGTGTTCCTGCAGCGCTACTTCATCCAGGGCGTCGCGACCGCCGGCCTCAAGTGACCACCTCCCGCCTCCCACCCTTGGAGACCCCCATGCCCCGCGCCCCGCGCACGTTCCTCACCGCCCCCGACGGCACCCGGTTCCGCGACCTCGACGGCGACGGGGTGATGGCGCCCTATGAGGATCCGCGCCGGACCCCCGAGGAGCGCACGGCCGACCTGGTCGGCCGCCTCAGCCTCGCGGAGAAGGCGGGCCTCATGTTCCAGACGGTGATCGAGGTCGGCGCCGACGGCGAGCTGAAGGAGGAGCCGGGCGCGATCTCGAAGTCCGGCACCACGGAGGTCGTGGTCGGAAAGGCCATGAACCACTTCAACGTGCACGAGATCCGCACCGCCCGGCAGGCCGCGCGCTGGAGCAACCGGTTGCAGGAGCTCGCGGAGTCGACGCCGCACGGGATCCCCGTGACCGTGAGCACGGATCCGCGGCACGCCTTCGTCGAGAACGCGGGCGTCGCCTTCTCGGCGGGCCCGTTCTCGCAGTGGCCGGAGGCGCTCGGCCTCGCCGCGCTCGACGACGTGGACGCCATCCGCGCGTTCGCCGACGCCGCGCGGCAGGAGTACGTGGCCGTCGGTATCCGGGCTGCGCTGCACCCGCAGATCGACCTCGCCACCGAGCCGCGCTGGGGACGGCAGGCGCAGACGCTCGGGCACGACGCCGACCGCGTGGCCGAGTTCACGGCCGCGTACCTCGAGGGGTTCCAGGGCGCGGAGCTCGGATCCACCAGCGTCGCCTGCACCACCAAGCACTTCCCGGGCGGCGGCCCGCAGAAGGACGGCGAGGACGCGCACTTCCCGTACGGCCGCGAGCAGGTCTACCCGGGCGGCATGTTCGAGTACCACCTGCGGCCGTTCCGCGAGGCGATCGCGCGCGGGACCGCCGCGATGATGCCGTACTACGGGATGCCCGAGGGCCTCGTGCGCGACGGCGAGGAGATCGAGCCGGTGGGCTTCGGCTTCAACCGGCAGGTCATCACGGGGCTCCTCCGCGAGGAGCTCGGCTACGACGGCGTCGTGGTCACCGACTGGGAGCTCGTGAACGACAACCACGTCGGCGACCAGGTGCTGCCGGCGCGCGCGTGGGGCGTCGAGGAGCTGACGCCGCACGAGCGGATGCAGCGGATCATCGACGCAGGCTGCGACCAGTTCGGCGGCGAGGAGTGCGTCGACGTGCTGCTCGACCTCGTGGCCGACGGACGGGTCAGCGAGTCGCGCATCGACGAGTCCGTGCACCGCCTGCTGCTCGTGAAGTTCCGGCTCGGGCTCTTCGACGACCCGTACGTCGACGAGGACGAGGCCGAGCGCATCGTCGGCCGCGCGGACCTCCGTGAGCTCGGGTTCCGCGCGCAGGCCGCGTCCGTCACCGTGCTCGAGAACCGCGAGCGCGACGGCCGGCCCACGCTGCCGCTGCCCGTCGACGGGCCCCGGCTCCGCGTGCACGTCGAGGGCATGCGGCCCGAGGCGCTCGACGGCTGGGCGGATCCCGCGGCCGGACCCGACGACGCCGACCTCGCCATCGTGCGGCTCGGCGCGCCCTTCGAGCCGCGCTCCGACCTCTTCCTCGAGGCGTGGTTCCACCAGGGGTCGCTCGAGTTCCCGCCCGGGCTCGTGCACCGGCTGCGGCGGATCGCCGACCGCTGCCCGCTCGTCGTGGTCGTGAACCTCGACCGGCCCGCGATCATGACGCCGCTCGTGCCGTTCGCCTCCGCGCTCGCGGTCGACTACGGCAGCTCCGACGCGGCGGTGCTGGCGGCGCTCACCGGACGGATCGCGCCCGAGGGGCGGCTGCCGGTGGAGATCCCGCGGTCGATGGACGCCGTGCGGGCGTCGAGGACGGACGTGCCGTCGGACACCGAGGACCCGGTGTACCCGCTGCACCACGGCCTCCGCATCCGCTGACCGAGCTCGTGGCCGCCCGGCGCGGCGCCGGGGCACGGTCGCCCGCGCCCGTCTCGCCTACGCTTCCAGGAGAGAGGACGGTCGCATGAGCCCCCGGCGCCCCACGGTCTACGACGTCGCCGAACGCGCGAAGGTGTCCATCGCGACGGTGTCGTTCGCGTTCAGCCGACCCGACCAGATCAGCGCGGCCACGCGCGAGCGGGTGCTCGAGACCGCGCGCGAGCTCGGCTACATGCCGAGCGCGTCCGCCCGCGGCCTCGCCCGCGGACGCACGGGCGCGCTCGGGCTGCACTCGTTCGACCTCCTCATCGACCGGCCGCTGCAGCGCGAGCCCGCGGATCCGGCGACGCCCGAGGAGGCGGCTGCCGCGTCGACGCCGTACGCGCCCGGACGCACCTTCATCCCCTGGGACGAGGCGGGCGAGATCGCCGCGGACCCGCGCGCGTTCCCGCTCTACGTCGACGAGGTGCGCCGCGGCTTCGAGCTCGAGTGCCGCGCCCACGACCGCCCCGTGATGCTGAGCCGCGGCAGCGACACCGCCACGGCCGTCGCCGAGTCGGCCGGCCGGGTCGACGGCCTCGCGATCTTCCCCGGTCCGTCCGCCGCGGCGTCCCTGAAGCGCGTCTCCCTCGCCATGCCGATCGTGCTGTTCAGCTACCCGCCGGCGGACGACGGGCACCACCGCGTCACGTCGGACAACGCCGGGGGAGCGCGCGAGCTGGTGCGCCACCTCGTGCTCGAGCACGGGATCACCGATCTCGGCTTCGTGGGCGCCACGAGCGTGGGCGACTACCGGGAGCGATTCGAGGGCTACCGCGATGCGCTCGCGGAGCTCGGGGTCGCGGCGTCCGACGAGGTGCTCGACGACACCGTGCTCGGCGAGGGATCCGGGTTCGGCGGCGTGCTCCAGGCCCTCCGCACCGGACGGCTGCCGCGCGCGCTCGTGTGCGCGAGCGACCAGCTGGCGCTCGCCCTCGTCGACCTGCTGCGGACCGAGGGCGTCGACGTGCCGGGCGACGTCGTGGTCACGGGCTTCGACGGGATCCTCGCGGGGCTCCTCGCGACGCCTCGCCTCACGACCGTGCGCCAGCCGATGGAGGCGATGGGGCGCGCGGCGGCCCGCATCCTCATCGACACGACGACGGGGCAGCAGCCCGCGGATCCCGTGACGCTGCGGCTCGGCACGAAGCTCGTGGTGCGCGAGAGCTGCGGCTGCCGGGGCTGAGGCCGACGCGCGTCCGACCCCCTGCGGTGCCGTGGCAGGCTGGGCGCATGGCCCCGGATCCCCGCACGCGCTTCCGCGAGCAGGCGGAGGGGGCGCTGATGACGTTCGCCGGGACCGTCGCGTACCTGCTGTTCGTGGTGGGGCGCGACACCGAGGTGCGCACGGAGGGCGACCGCGTGCTGGTCGTCGTGTGCGTGATCGGCGCGATCGCGGCGCTGGCCGTGGTGCTGGGCATCGCGGTGCGCGGCGCGATCCGTCGGCGACGCGAGCGCGCCGCCGCGGGAGCGGGACGTGCCGCTGCGAAGGGCGACGCCGACCACGCCGACGTCGCCGACGGATCCCGCTCCTAGCGGCGCAGCCCCCGGCGGCGCACGGCCTCGACGGCGAGCCCCACCAGCACGAGCACGGCGCCGGCCGCGGCGAACCACCAGGCCACCTCCATGCCGGCCGGCTCCTCGCCCGCGACGCCGCCCATCACGGCACCCAGCGCGACCGCGACGACGAGCGCGCCGAACCCGGCCAGGGCCGCCGCGAGGATCCTCATGTCCGCGACCATCAGACCGGCTGCAGCGCCCGCTGCTCGCCCGCGGGCAGCTCGACGCGCACGGCGTCGTCGGGGCGGACCTCGCCGCCGGTGATCACGACGCCCATCACGCCGGACTTCCGCACGACGTTCCCGTCGGCGTCCCGGTCGAGCACGGCCTTCATGGCGCCCGCGCCGAGCTTGTCGATCTGGATGCAGGGGTTCCGGAGGCCCGTCAGCTCGACCACGGCCTCCGCGCCGAGGTGCAGGCGGGTGCCCGTGGGCAGGTCGAGGAGCGGGAGGCCCGCCGTCGTGACGTTCTCGCCGAGGTCGCCGGGGCCGACCCGGTAGCCCTTCTCCGCGAGCTCCTCGTGCAGCTCGGCGTGGACGAGGTGGACCTGGCGGAGGTTCGGCGCGTCCGGGTCGCGGCGCTTCCGCGAGAGGTGCTGCACGGTGGTGCCGAGGTGCGCGTCGCCCTCGACGCCGAGGCCGGCGAGGAGGGTGATCGACGGGCGCACCGGCTTGGAGAAGCGGTGGGCGTCGTCGCGCGCGACCGCGAGGACCCGGGGCGATGCGGACGGCTGCATGCCAGCGACGATAGCGGCGCGGGGCCCGGCGGGCGACCCCTCGGCCGGGACGGGGGCGCGGATCCCCGAGCGCACGGTCGTCCCGCTAGGTTCGGGGCATCGACGGCGATGGGGGATGCGATGCGCGCGACGGCCATGAGCGGATCACCGAGGACGACGCTGGTGGCGGGGATCGCCTCCGCGGGCGCGCTGCTGCTGCAGCCCGGGCTGCTGGGCGGGTTCCGGGTCCAGCCGACGCCCGACATGGCCTCGACGATCGTGCTGCAGGGTCCCGTGGTGACCGTGGCCGCGCTGGCCATGTCCGTGATCGCCGCGGTGGCGCTCGTGCGCGGCGTGCGCGGCGAGCCGGGGATGATGCGGGCGTCCCGCGTGGCCGGCGTGGCGGTGCTGGTGGTCGTGGGTGCGCAGGTCGCGCTGGCGCTGACGAGCGCGCTGATCGGCTTGACGCTTGCGGACCCGACGCAGCCGATGCCGCCGTCGGCCCTGGCGATCCTGCCGCAGGCGGCGGTCGCCGTCCACGCGATCGCGCTCGCGGCGCTCGCCGTCGTGGTCATCTGCGGGCGGCTGCTCGAGCCGGTCGCCCGCGTGGCGCTCCTGTTCCTCGCGCTGGCGACGACGGTGTCCTGGCTGTCGCAGACGGGCATCGCTGCGTTCCTGCAGGGAGACGGGTGGTTGCCGCTCCTGGTGCTGCTGCTCCTCGCGCTGCGTGCCGTGATGCTCGTGGCCTCCATCGGCCTCGTGATCGGTCTGCTCGTGCACGGCAGGTCCGCGGCGATGCGGGCGCGGGCCGAGGCGATCCACCGGGCCTGGTGAACGCCGGAGGGCCGGGCCGACGGATCGGCCCGGCCCTCCGCGCAGCTCGTCGCGTCAGCGCGCGGCGTCGGCCGTCGCGTCGGCCGCGCCGTGCTCGCGCAGCACGAGGAGCGCCACGAGCGAGATCGCGGAGGCGACGCTGAGGTAGACGCCGACGAGCATCACGCCGCCGCCGCCGACGTCCCAGAGCCACGTCGCGATGAACGGCGCGACGGCGCCGCCGATGATCCCCGCGAGGCTGAACGCGAGGGACGCGCCCGTGTAGCGGACGTCGGCGGCGAACATGCCGGGCAGCAGGGACCCGACGGCGCCGTACCCGATGCCGATGAGCGCGAAGCCGAGGATCACGAACATGAGCGTGCCCGGCAGGCCCGCCGCGAGCAGGGGATCCATCAGCAGGCCGAAGACGACCATGCCTGCGGCGCTCACGGCCACGATCGGACGCGCGCCGCGACGCTGGGCGAGCGCGCCCGAGACCACGATGGCGACCGCGAAGAAGACGACGCCGACGAGGAGCATGACCAGGAAGTCGGTGCGGGCGTAGCCGAGGCCGGCGTGGAACGAGGCGGCGTCGAACGGCTTGCCCGCTGCGGTGGCGGTGGCCTGCGCGGCCTCGACGGTGCGCGGCGAGGTGCCGTACGTGACCGCGAACGTGGTCATGAGGTAGAAGAGCGTGAAGATGGCGAGCAGGGCGAGCGCCCCGAGGATGAGCCCGCGCCAGCCGGTGCGGATGGTGCGGCCGAGGGGGAGGCGGGAGGTCTCGCCCCGGTCGAGCACCGCCTGGAACTCCGGCGCCTCGACGAGCTTGACGCGCACGTAGAGGCCCACGAGCACGAGGACCGCGCTGGCGAGGAACGGCACGCGCCAGCCCCACGCCTGCAGGTCGGCGGGGGAGAGCGTGAGCGAGAGCACGAGGAAGAGGCCCGTGGACAGGAAGAAGCCCACGGGCGCGCCGAGCTGCGGGAACGTGCCGTAGATCGCGCGCTTGCCCGCAGGCGCGTTCTCGGTCGCGAGCAGCGCCGCGCCGCCCCACTCGCCGCCGAGGCCGAGACCCTGGACGAAGCGGAGCACGGCGAGGGCGGCGGGGGCCGCGATCTCCCAGCCCGGCGTGAGGCCGCTCGGGAGGGATCCGATGAGCACGGTGGCGATGCCCATGGTGAGCAGCGACGCGACGAGCGTGCGCGTGCGGCCGAACCGGTCGCCGAAGTGGCCGAAGAGCACGGATCCGATGGGCCGGGCGAAGAACGCGACGCCGAACACGGCGAGCGACTGGAGCTGCGCGACCGCGGGATCGTCGTTGGCGAAGAAGAGGGCGGGGAACACCAGCACGGCGGCGGTGGCGTAGACGTAGAAGTCGAAGAACTCGATGGAGGTGCCGACGAGGCTCGCGACCAGCACGCGCGAGCGCGGGTTGGCGGGGGCGGATGCGGGCGGGGCGGTGGCGGGGGCAGAGGTCATGGCGGTGGCTTCCGACGGAGGGACGGGGAGACGCCACGCATCGTGGCGCGCCGACGGTACCGGCGCTCCCCGCCCCTCCGGGCCCGCGGTTCACATGACGCGTGTCAACTGACGTTGCCCGCGTAGTCCGCGTCGCGCGTCTCGCGGCTGATGATCAGCGCGACCAGCGTGATCGCCGCCATCGCGCTGAGGTACACGCCGACGAGCAGCACGTTCCCGTCGAGCAGCTGCCAGAGGGCGACGGCGATGAAGGGCGCGACCGCGGCGCCGAGGATGCTGGCGACGTTGTAGCTGATCGCGGATCCCGTGTAGCGCACGTTCGTCGGGAAGAGCTCCGGCAGCACGGCGCCCATCGGCCCGAACGTGAGGCCCATCAGCGTGAAGCCGATGATGAGCAGCGCCATGGTGCCGACGAAGCCGCCCGAGAACAGCGGCACGAAGAGCAGGCCGAAGACGAGGATCCCGACGGTGGTCGCGATGAGCATCTTGCGGCGTCCGTACCTCTCCGCGAGCGGGCCCGAGACCATCGTGAAGATCCCGAAGAACACGACGCCCACGATCAGCATGAGCAGGAAGTCGTTGCGCGCGTAGCCGAGGCCCGCGGCGAACGTGTCCGCGTTGAAGGTCTTGCCTGCGGCGGTCGCGGCGGCCTCCGCGGTCGCGGCGTCGCGCGCCGTGGTGCCGTAGGTGAGCGTGAACGTGGTCATCAGGTAGAAGAGCGTGTAGGTCGCCAGCATGATGAAGGTGCCGAGGATCAGCGGGCGCCAGCTCGTGACGAACACGCGCGCGACGGGCAGCTTCGCGACCTCGCCGGAGTCGACGACCTTCTGGAACGCGGGCGTCTCGATGAGCTTGAGGCGCACGTAGAGGCCGACGATCACGAGCACGGCGCTCGCGAGGAACGGCACGCGCCAGCCCCACGCCTGGAACTGCTCGGGGGTGAGGCCGAGGCTCAGCGCGAGGAAGACGCCGTTGGCGACGATGAAGCCGATGGGCGCGCCCAGCTGCGGGAACGTGCCGTAGATGGCGCGCTTGCCGGCGGGCGCGTTCTCGGTGGCCAGCAGCGCGGCGCCGCTCCACTCGCCGCCGAGGCCGAGGCCCTGGCCGAAGCGCATGATCACGAGGAGCGCGGGGGCGGCGACCTCCCAGCCGGGCGTGAGCGCGGTGGGGAGGCAGCCGATCAGCACGGTCGCGATGCCCATGGTGAGCAGCGACGCGACGAGCGTGCCCTTGCGGCCGACCCTGTCGCCGAAGTGCCCGAAGAGGATGGATCCGATGGGCCGGGCGATGAACGCGACGCCGAACACCGCGAAGGACGCGAGCTGCGCGACCGTCGGGTCGTCGTTCGCGAAGAAGAGCGCGGGGAAGACGAGCACCGCCGCGGTCGCGTAGACGTAGAAGTCGTAGAACTCGATCGACGTGCCGATGAGGCTCGCGATGATCACGCGCGAGCGCGAGTTGCCTGCGGGCGGTTCGGTGGATGCGGACGGGGCGGCGGCGCTGGCCGCGCGGGTGCTGGACATGCGTGGAGACGGCTTTCGGCTGGTGCGGCGTGAGCGGCAGGGGCGCGCGGAGGGGCGGGCGCGCCGGTCGGGCGCGGGCGCCGGGTGCGGCGGAGACGAGGGGCCACTCGTGATGGCGAGGTGAGTTTACGCCCATGGGGAGATGCCGTGCGCGGTCCGTAGGCTGGGCGAGGCGTCGCCCGGCGGACACGGGCCGCGGATCCGCGCATCGCCGCCCGCGACGACGAGGAGTCCCATGGAGCACGAGACCGGACGCGCCGTCCTCCCCGGCGTCGCGCAGGCGCTGGGCGCGGTCGCGATCATCTCGTTCGGCACCGGCTACTGGTACGTGGCGATCCCGTGCGTCGCGGTCGTCGTGCTGTGCGTGCTGCAGCTGCGCCGGTGGACGCGCCGCGAGCTCGAGGAGCGGGCGCGGCTCGCGGAGTCGCCGACCGACGAGGAGCAGGCGGACGCCCTCGCGTGGGACGAGGACGGCGGCATCGCCCAGGGCCCTCGACCGGAGGAGCCGGGGACGGGCGAGCCCGGGTCGGACGAGCGGCGCTAGGGGTCGCCGGCTACGCGCGCTCGAGGGCGGTGGTGGTCCCGTCGGCGGCCGCGCGCGCGTCGAGGGCGGATCCGGGCCGCCGCCGCACGAGTCCCGTCAGGTCGTGCGCCGACAGCGAGACCGCGAGCACCGCGGC
>NZ_QWGT01000058.1 GCF_003576405.1 Clavibacter lycopersici | reverse complement strand
GGCGGCTGCGCTCTCCGCCCGGGGCGGCTGCGCTCTCCGCCCGCGGCGGCTGCGCTCTCCGCCCGCGGCGGCTGCGCTCTCCGCCCGCGGCGAACACGGCCGTAGGCGCGGATCCGCTCCGATAGATTCGTGACTCGAAGCGACGAATGAATGGGAGCTCGAACAATGGCCGAACCGACACTGGTACCCGGTGTTTTTGACCGACTGCTGAAGGACCGCATCATCTGGCTCGGATCCGAGGTCCGCGACGACAACGCGAACGAGATCTGCGCGAAGATCCTGCTGCTGGCGGCGGAGGATTCCGAGAAGGACATCTTCCTCTACATCAACTCGCCCGGCGGTTCCATCACCGCGGGAATGGCCATCTACGACACCATGCAGTTCGTCCCCAACGACATCGTCACCGTCGGGATCGGCATGGCCGCCTCCATGGGGCAGCTGCTCCTCACGAGCGGCACCAAGGGCAAGCGCTACATCACGCCGAACGCGCGCGTCCTGCTGCACCAGCCGCACGGCGGGTTCGGCGGCACCTCGAGCGACATCCAGACGCAGGCCCAGCTCATCCTGTCGATGAAGCAGCGCCTCGCCGAGATCACCGCGGGCCAGACCGGCAAGACCGCCGAGCAGATCAACGAGGACGGCGACCGCGACCGCTGGTTCACCGCCCAGGAGGCCCTCGAGTACGGATTCGTCGACCACATCCGCGAGTCGGCGACCGACGTCGTCGGCGGCGGCGGCACCGAGACCTCCTAGAGCCCGCGACTTTCGAGACAGGTAAGAGAAGAGAACATGGAACTCCCCACCTTCGGCGGCCCCCGCGGCGCCGGCTCCACCGCCACGAGCCCGTCGTCGCGGTACATCCTCCCCAGCTTCGAGGAGCGCACGGCCTACGGCTACAAGCGCCAGGACCCGTACGCTAAGCTCTTCGAGGACCGCATCATCTTCCTCGGCGTGCAGGTCGACGACGCGTCGGCCGACGACGTCATGGCCCAGCTGCTCGTGCTCGAGTCGATGGACCCCGACCGCGACATCGTGATGTACATCAACTCGCCCGGCGGCTCCTTCACGGCCATGACGGCGATCTACGACACGATGCAGTACGTCTCGCCGCAGATCCAGACGGTGTGCCTCGGCCAGGCGGCCTCGGCCGCGGCCGTGCTCCTCGCCGGCGGCGCCCCCGGCAAGCGCCTCGCGCTCCCCAACGCGCGGGTGCTCATCCACCAGCCCGCCACGGGCGAGTCGAGCGGCGGCCAGGCCTCCGACATCGAGATCCAGGCGGCGGAGATCATGCGCATGCGCTCCTGGCTCGAGGACACGCTCGCGAAGCACACCAACCGCGACCGCGAGCAGATCAACCGCGACATCGAGCGCGACAAGATCCTCGGCGCGAGCGAGGCCCTCGAGTACGGCCTCATCGACCAGGTGCTCACCTCGCGCAAGAACCTGACGGCGGCGATCCCCGCCCGCTAGGCCCGCACGGACGAAGGGGCGGTCGGCATCAGCCGACCGCCCCTTCCGTCTGCCCTCATCCGATCAGGCGGCGGGCTCCGCGAGCTCGCCGCGCTCGATCGCCTCGCGCTCCAGCTCGCGGACGATGGGCAGCACCTGCGTGCCGAACTGCTCGATGTCCTCCAGGTAGTGCAGGAAGCCGAGCAGGAGCAGGTCGACGCCGCGCTTGCGGTACTCGACCATCCGATGCGCGATCTGCTCCGGCGTGCCGATGAGGCCCGTGCGGAAGCCGTCGTTGTACTGCACCAGGTCGCGGAAGGTGGAGTCCGACCACATGCCCTTCCCGTCGCCGGTGGACGCCCCCGCCTGCTTCACCGCCTGCCGGAAGCCCTCGACGGCGTCGGGGTTCGCCTTCGCGATGATCTCCTCGAGGACGTCCTGCGCGTCCTGCTCCGTGTCGCGCGCGATGACGAAGCCGTTGAGGCCGAACCTGACCCGCTCGCTGCGACCGGCGGCGCGGGCGGAGGCGAGCACGTCGGCGCGCTGCTCCTCGAACCCGGCGAAGTCCTTGCCGTTGGAGAAGTACCAGTCGGTCACCCGGCCGCCCATCTCGCGGGCGTCCGTGCTGTTGCCGCCCATGAAGATCTCGGGGTGCGCGCGGCCCGGCACGGCGACGGGCGGCGGCTTGAGCGTGAAGTCGTGGATCCGGTAGAAGTCGCCCAGGTGCGTGAAGTCCTTCTCCGTCCAGAGGCCGCGGAGCACGCGGATGAACTCCTCGGTGCGGCGATAGCGCTCCCCGTGCTCCAGCCACGGCTCCCCGAAGCCCACGAACTCGTCCTTGAGCCAGCCGGAGACGACGTTCACGGCCGCGCGGCCGTGCGACATGTGATCGGCCGTGATGATCCACTTGGCGAGCACGCCGGGGTGCCAGAGGCCCGGGTGCACGGCGGCGATCACCTTGAGGCGCTCGGTCGCCAGCAGGAGGCCGAGGGAGAACGACGTCGACTCGTGCTGCTGGTCGGCGCCGTAGGACGCGGCGTACCGCACCTGGCTCAGCGCGTAGTCGAAGCCACGCCGCTCGGCGAGCTGCGCGACGCGGACGTTGAAGTCGAAGTCGAAGTGGGTGCGCTGCTCGATGTCGCTCGTCACGAGGCCGCCCGAGACGTTCGGGACCCAGTAGGCGAAGGACAGCGCGTCCGGGGATGCGGTGGCGGTGTTCTCGGTCATGCGGACATGGTGGGGGTGCGCCCTGGGGCGCACCCCCAGTGTTGCGTCGTGTGACGAGCGGGCAGGCGACGGGCCAGCAGGCGGCGCGCTAGCACGCGACGGGCCGTGCTCCCAGGGGTCCGGGCGATGTCCCATGCACGGGTTAGGCTCGTGGCACACCGCACGACTTCCGGGGAGGCTTCCATGGCACGCATCGGCGAGAGCGCGGATCTGCTCAAGTGCTCCTTCTGCGGGAAGAGCCAGAAGCAGGTCCAGCAGCTGATCGCGGGACCGGGCGTCTACATCTGCGACGAGTGCGTGGAGCTCTGCAACGAGATCATCGAGGAGCGCCTGGCCGAGGCCAGCGAGGAGACCACGGGCGAGTTCGAGCTCCCCAAGCCGAAGGAGATCTTCGGCTTCCTCGACGAGTACGTCATCGGGCAGGAGGCCGCCAAGCGCGCGCTGTCCGTCGCGGTCTACAACCACTACAAGCGCGTCCGCGCCGTCGGCACCATCGGGCCGGCCGAGACCGTGGGCGACGAGATCGAGATCGCCAAGAGCAACATCCTCCTCATCGGGCCCACCGGCTGCGGCAAGACGTACCTCGCGCAGACGCTGGCGAAGCGGCTCAACGTGCCGTTCGCGGTCGCCGACGCGACGGCGCTCACCGAGGCCGGCTACGTGGGCGAGGACGTCGAGAACATCCTCCTCAAGCTCATCCAGGCCGCCGACTACGACGTCAAGCGCGCCGAGACCGGCATCATCTACATCGACGAGGTCGACAAGATCGCGCGCAAGGCCGAGAACCCGAGCATCACGCGCGACGTCTCGGGGGAGGGCGTGCAGCAAGCGCTGCTGAAGATCCTCGAGGGCACCGTCGCCTCCGTCCCGCCGCAGGGCGGCCGCAAGCACCCGCACCAGGAGTTCATCCAGGTCGACACGACCAACGTGCTCTTCATCGTGGCGGGCGCCTTCGCCGGGCTCGAGGACATCATCAGCCAGCGCGCGGGCAAGAAGGGCATCGGCTTCGGCGCCCCGCTGCACCGCAAGGACGTGAACGCCGACGTGTTCGGCGAGGTGCTCCCGGAGGACCTGCACAAGTTCGGCCTCATCCCCGAGTTCATCGGGCGGCTCCCCGTCGTCACGACGGTCACGCAGCTCGACCAGCGCGCGCTCATGGAGATCCTCACCAAGCCGCGCAACGCGCTCGTCCGCCAGTACCAGCGCATGTTCGAGCTCGACGGCGTGGAGCTGGAGTTCGAGCAGGGCGCTCTGGAGTCGATCGCCGACCTCGCCGTCCTCCGGCAGACGGGTGCCCGCGGGCTCCGCGCCATCCTCGAGGAGGTGCTCGGGCCGATCATGTTCGACATCCCCTCGGACGACGAGGTGGGTCGCGTGGTCATCACCCGCGAGTCGGTCGTGCAGAACGCCGCGCCCACCATCGTGCCGCGCGCGTCCATGCTGCGCGCCGAGAAGTCGGCCTGATCCTCGGGGCCGCGCCGACGGCCCGCACGACGAGAGCGCCGCACCCCGTGAGGGGCGCGGCGCTCTCGTCATGCGGGAGGCGGATCAGTCGGCGAGACCGCGGCGCGCGAGGAGGGGCTCGATCACGGCGTCGCGTCCGCGGAAGTCGCG
Organism: Clavibacter lycopersici; assembly: GCF_003576405.1. Classification (GTDB taxonomy): domain Bacteria; phylum Actinomycetota; class Actinomycetes; order Actinomycetales; family Microbacteriaceae; genus Clavibacter; species Clavibacter lycopersici. The sequence continues at coordinate 8,933 of NZ_QWGT01000058.1, read as the reverse complement.
ATAGGCCTCCAGCGGGTCCTTCGATCCGCCGACGCCGAGGAGCCGCGACCGGAACCGGTCGCCGTTCTCGCGCGTGAGGCCGCCGTTCTCGTGGAACCACTCGACCGTGTCGGCGTCGAGCACCTCGCTCCAGATGTACGAGTAGTAGCCGGCGTCGTAGCCGCCCGCGAAGGTGTGCTGGAAGTAGCTCGAGGCGTAGCGGGGGAGGACGGCGGGCACGTCGAGCCCGACTGCGGCGAGGGCGTCGGCCTGGAACGCGTCCACGTCCTCGACGACGTCATCGACGCCGATCCGGTGCCACGCCTGGTCGAGGAGCGCGGCGCCCAGGTACTCGGACGTGAGGAAGCCCTCGTTGAAGGCGCTGGACGCCTGCACGGCGGCGACGAGCTCGGCGGGCATCGGCTCTCCCGTCTCGTGGTGCACCGCGTAGGAGCCGAGGATCTCCGGCCACAGCATCCACATCTCGTTGACCTGGCTGGGGAACTCGACGAAGTCGCGGAACACGTTCGTGCCGGCGAAGCGCGGGTAGGTGACGCGCGCGAAGAGGCCGTGGAGGGCGTGGCCGAACTCGTGGAAGAGCGTGGTCGTCTCGTCGTAGCTGAGCAGCGTCGGCTGGCCGGCAGGCGGCTTCGGCACGTTGAGGTTGTTGAGGACCACGGTGGGCGTGTCGAGGAGCGCGCTCTGCGAGATGAGCGGGTTCATCCACGCTCCGCCGCGCTTCGAGTCGCGCGTGTGGAGGTCGAGCACGTAGAGGCCGACGGGGGATCCGTCCTCGTCGCGCACCTCGAACACCCGGGCGTCCGGGTGGTAGGCGGGGATGTCGGTGCGCTCGGCGAAGGTGACGCCGTAGAGCGCGGTCGCCGCACGGAAGACGCCGTCGTGGAGCACGCGGTCGGCCTCGAGGTACGGCCGCATGCGCTCGGTGTCGACGTCGTAGCGCTCGGTGCGGACCTTCTCGCTGTAGAAGGCCCAGTCCCAGGCGGCGAGCTCGAAGGACGGCTCGCCGCGCTCCTCCTGCGTGCGGTCGATGACGCGCTGCAGCTCGACGGCCTCGGCGCGCGCGTTGCGGGCGGCGGCCGGGGCGAGGCGGCCGAGCATGTCGGCGACGGCCTCCGGCGTCCGCGCGGTCTGGTCCGCGGTCACCGCGGCCGCGTGGCTCGGGAAGCCGAGCAGGGCCGCGCGCTCGGCGCGGAGCCGCGTGATCTCGAGCACGAGCGGCCGGTTGTCGTGCTCGTTCCCGCGGGATCCGCGCGCGAGCGACGCCTCGAGGATCCGCTGGCGCAGCGCCCGGTCGGTGAGCTGGGAGAGGTACGGGTGGCCGGTGGGGAGCACCAGGGTGATGAGGTGCTTCCCCTCGAGCCCGCGGTCGGCGGCGGCCTGCGCGGCGGCCGCGATGGCGCCGTGGCCGAGCCCGTCGAGCTCGGCCGGGTCGTCCACGACGACGGCGAGGTCGTTCGTGTCCTCGAGCAGGTTCGACTCGAAGCGCGTGGTGAGGACGGACAGGCGGCGGTTGAGGTCGCGGAGCTGCTCCTTCGCGGCGTCGTCGAGGCCGGCGCCCGCGATCGTGAACTCCGCGAGGTACCGCTCGACGAGGTACACGGACTCGGCGTCGAGGCCGGACTCGTGGCGGGCGTCGTGCACGGCGCGGATGCGCGCGTAGAGCGCGGAGTCGAGCCGGATCGCGTCCTCGTGCGCCGCGAGCTCGGGCGCGATCTCCGCGTCGAGGTCGCGCGTGAACGGGGAGCTGTCGGCGGAGGAGAGGGTGAAGAAGACGTGGCTGACGCGGTCGAGGGTGCGCCCGGCGCGCTCGAGGGCGACGAGCGTGTTCTCGAAGGTGGGCGGCTCGGGGGAGTCGGCGATGGCCCGGACCTCGGCCAGGTGCTCGGCGATGCCGGCCTCGAACGCGGGGCGGAAGTGCTCCTCCCGGATGTCGGCGAACGGGGGCATTCCGTAGGGGAGGGTGCTCGGCTCGAGGAAGGGATTCGGGGGCGTCGTCATACTGCGAGCCTAGGCCGGGCGCCGACCTAGGCTCGGGGGGTGAAGAGCGAGCGATACACCCATGGCCACCACGAGAGCGTCCTCCGCGTGCACAGCGCGCGGACCGTCCGGAACTCCGCCGCCTACCTGGAACCCCACCTCCGACCCGGGCTCGACGTCCTGGACGTCGGGAGCGGCCCCGGGACGATCACGGTCGAGCTCGCCGACATCGTGGCGCCCGGCCGCGTCGTCGGGCTCGACGTGTCGGACGACGTCGTGCGCCAGGCCGCGGGGCTCGCCGCCGAGCGCGGGACGGCGAACGTCGAGTTCGTCACGGGATCCGTGTACGACCTGCCCTACGCCGACGCGTCGTTCGACGTCGTGCACGCGCACCAGGTGCTGCAGCACGTCGGCGACCCCGTCCGCGCGCTGGCGGAGATGCGCCGCGTCACGCGCCCCGGCGGGCTCGTGGCGGCGCGCGACGTCATCTACTCGAAGGTCGCGCTGTTCCCCGAGTCGGACGGTCTGCGGCTCTGGGCGGACGTCTACCTGCCGGTCCACCGCGCGAACGGCGGCGAGCCGGACGCCGGATCCCGCCTCAAGGCGTGGGCGCGCCAGGCCGGCTTCGCCGAGATCGAATCGAGCGCATCCGTGTGGTGCTTCTCCTCGGACGACGAGCGCGCCTGGTGGGGCGGCGCGTGGGCCGACCGCGCGGTCGCCTCCGCCTTCGCCGGCCAGGCGCTGGAGGGCGGCTTCGCGACGGACGACGACCTGCAGGCGATCCGCGCGGGCTGGCAGGAGTGGGCCGCAGACGAGGACGGCTTCCTCGCCATGCCGCACGGCGAGATCCTCGCCCGGCGCTGACCGGGACCGCCCGCGGCCGACGACGTCGGGATCCGGGGCGGACGGCCCGACGGTCGGCACGCGGCCCGAGCCGACGTGCCGATCAGGCGGTCGCGGTGGCGGTCACGTCCCGGAGGCTCTGGAGCACCGTCGCGGTCCGGTCGACGTCGTCGTCGAGCCGCCCGTCGTGCGCCTCCAGCGCGCGGCGCACGAACTCCACGCGAGCGCGCTCCATCCGGGTGAGCATCGCGCTGCCCTCGGGACCGAGGGTCAGGACCGTCTCGGCTCCGTCCGGCGTCTCGACGACGTACCGCCGGTGGACCATGCTGGCGAGCCCGGGCGTCACGGCGGCGCCGGAGGTCCGGCACCTGGTCATGAGGTCGTGGCGGGTCACCCGGTCGTACCGGGCGATGATGCGCAGGAAGAGCACCTGGAGCCCGGTCAGCGGCTCCCAGACGGGCAGGAGCGCCTCGTGCATGTCGTCGGAGAGGGACATCACGGCGTCCGCCAGGAGGCGGAGCTCGTCGTCCCCGGGTCGTCCGGTCCGCCGGTCCGCGCGGGGACGGGACGTGTCCGGATGCGCTCCTCGGGCGTGGGTGTCCATGTGGTCCCCTGTCGTGTGGGTCGGGCGGCCGGCTTCGGGCGGGCGCGCGTCGACACCGCCCGCGGGGGCCGGGCGGGCGGTCGTCGGTCGCGGTCGGACGGGCGCCGGCGACGGTGCGCCGCGGTCGTCCCGGGTCAGGAGGTCAGTCGTCGAAGGGATCGTCGGTGGACTCGCCGGGGATCGTGATGGTCGCCGCGTCCTCCACGGGGTCGTAGCGGATCACGGTGCCGTCGTCGAGCTCGACGACCGGCTTCCGCTCGAGCCACGTGAGGGTCCAGCGCCACTGGGACGTGTCGGCGTCGAGGGCGAGCACGTCGCCCTCGACGGTCTTCACCGCGAGGAGGACGACCTCGGGCAGGTCAGCCGGGGCGGTGCCGCCGACGGGCCAGCGGGTGCCGAGCTGCATCAGACGTCCTGCTCGTAGGTGACCCACGTGGTGCGGCGGGCGACCCGGTCGTAGAGGCGCTGCGCGTCGGCGTTGTCCTCCGCGGTGATCCAGCGGAGCATGCTCGCGCCGTCGCGGCGAGCGACGTCGGCGACCGCGGCGATGAGCTGCTCGCCGACGCCCTGACGGCGCGAGATCTCGCGCACGTAGAGGTCGTCGACCAGGAGGCCGTCGGTGCCGCGCGCCAGGCGGGAGAAGCGGTGGAAGTGCGCCAGGCCGACGAGGGCGCCCTCGTGCGCGTCGTCGACGGCGACGAGCGCGGAGCTCGCGTGGGCGTCGTCGATGAGGTGGCTCCATGCGAGGACTGCGTTCTCGTCCGTCAGCTCGGTGCCGTAGAACTCGGCATAGCCGGAGAACAGGTCGAACCAGGGGAAGAAGTCGCCGTCGCGGACGGGGCGGATCGAGATGGTCATGCGTCGGTCTCCTCGGGCTGCTCGGCGTTCGCGAGCGTGATGCGGGTGACGGCGGGGCCGTCCCCCTCGGTGAAGGTCAGGTCGGTGATGCGTCCCACGGCGCGGAGGTCGCGGGCGACCAGCTCGAGCGAGCGGATGTCCTCGGGCGACGCGGACACCACGGCCTCGGCCACGGGCGTCTTCTGCGACGCCTTGGCGTCGGTCTTGGCGCGCCGGATCCCCACGAGCGCCCGGCCGGCGAGGGCCAGGAGACGCGCGTCGGCCGTGCCGCCGGTCGCCGGGGCGTCCGGGGTCGGCGCGGTCGGCCAGGGAGCGGTGTGGATCGAGCCGTCGTGCGACCAGCTCCACGCCTCCTCGGCCGCGAACGGCACGAAGGGCGCGAACAGGCGCAGCAGCACGTCGAGGGCCTCGCGGAGCGCCGCGACGGCGGATCCCCGGTCGGCCGGGTCGGCGTCGGCCGAGTAGGCGCGGTCCTTCACGAGCTCCAGGTAGTCGTCGCAGAAGGTCCAGAAGAAGCTCTCGGTGACCTCGAGCGCGCGCGCGTGGTCGTACTCCTCGAGCGCGGCGGTCGCGGTCTCGACGACCTCGGCCAGGGCGGCGAGCATCCCCACGTCGATGGCGTGGGTGGCGCGGGCGCCCTCGGGGGCCTCGAAGGAGAGGATGAACTTCGCCGCGTTGAGGACCTTGATCGCGAGACGGCGGCCGATCTTGATCTGCGTCGGGTTCTGCGGGTCCATCGCCGCGTCGACGCCGAGCCGCGCGGAGGCGGCCCAGTAGCGCACGGCGTCGGAGCCGAACTGCTCGAGCGTGGCCGCGGGGGTCACGACGTTGCCCTTCGACTTCGACATCTTCTTGCGGTCGGGGTCGAGGATCCAGCCGGAGATCGCGGCGGTCTTCCACGGGGCGGCGCCGTGCTCCAGCTCGGCCCGGAGGACCGTGGAGAAGAGCCACGTGCGGATGATGTCCTGGCCCTGCGGGCGCATGGAGAACGGGAAGACGAGGTCGAACAGCTCCGGGTCGCGCTCCCAGCCGCCCGCGAGCTGCGGGGTGAGGGAGGAGGTCGCCCAGGTGTCCATGACGTCGAGCTCGCCCTGGAAGCCGCCGGGCACGCCGCGCTGGTCCTCCGTGTAGCCGGGGGCGGGATCCGACGACGGGTCGACGGGGAGCTGGTCCTCGGTCGGGGTGATGGCGCGGTCGAACTCCGGGTTGCCGTCGGCGTCGAGCGGGTACCAGACGGGCAGCGGCACGCCGAAGAAGCGCTGGCGGGAGACGAGCCAGTCGCCGTTGAGGCCGCCGACCCAGTTCTCGTAGCGGACGCGCATGAAGTCGGGCACGAAGCCGATCTCGCGGCCGCGGCCGATGAGGCCTGCGCGCAGCTCCTCGTCGCGCCCTCCGTTGCGGATGTACCACTGGCGGGTCGAGACGATCTCGAGGGGCTTGTCGCCCTTCTCGTAGAACTTGACGGGGTGGGTGATCTTGCGGGGCTCGCCGATGAGCTCGCCGGACTCGGTGAGGAGCTCGACGACGGCCGCCTTCGCGGAGAAGACCGTCTTGCCGGCGATGGCGGCGTACGCCGCGCGTCCGGCGTCGGACGAGATGGCCGCGGGCGCCTCAGAGACGATGCGGCCGTCGAAGCCGACGATCGCGCGGTTCTCGAGCTGCAGCTCGCGCCACCACACGACGTCGTTGAGGTCGCCGAAGGTGCAGACCATCGCGATGCCGGATCCCTTGTCGGGCTGCGCGAGGTGGTGCGCGAGCACCGGCACCTCGACGCCGAACACGGGGGTCGTCACCGTCGTGCCGAACAGGCCCTGGTAGCGCTCGTCGTCGGGGTGCGCGACGAGGGCGACGCACGCGGCGAGGAGCTCGGGGCGCGTCGTGTCGATGATCACGTCGTCGCCGCCCGCGCGGTGGAACGCGAGGCGGTGGTACGCGCTCGGCTGCTCGCGGTCCTCGAGCTCGGCCTGCGCGACCGCCGTGCGGAACGTGACGTCCCAGAGGGTCGGGGCGTCGGCCTGGTACGCCTCGCCGCGGGCGAGGTTGCGGAGGAACGCGCGCTGCGAGGCGACCTGCGCCTCCTGGCCGATGGTGCGGTAGCTCTGGCGCCAGTCGACGCTCAGGCCGAGGGTGCGGAAGAGGTCCTCGAACTGCTTCTCGTCCTCCTCGGTGAGGCGCTCGCACAGCTCGATGAAGTTGCGCCGGGAGATCGGCTGCTGGTCGGCGGGCTTGGACGTGCCGCCCGTCTCGGAGGGCTGGTACGCCGGGTCGTAGGGGAGCGTGGGGTCGCAGCGGACGCCGTAGAAGTTCTGCACGCGGCGCTCGGTGGGGAGCCCGTTGTCGTCCCAGCCGAGCGGGTAGAAGACGCTCTCGCCGCGCATGCGGCGGTAGCGGGCGATGACGTCGGTGTGCGTGTAGCTGAAGACGTGGCCGATGTGCAGGGATCCGCTCGCCGTGGGCGGCGGGGTGTCGATCGAGAAGACGGTGCCGGCTGCGGCCTCGTCGCGGCGGAAGTCGTACGTGCCGTCGGCCTGCCAGCGGCCGCCCCACTTCGCCTCGAGGCCCTCGAGGGCCGGCTTGTCGGGGACCCGGGCGACTTGACCGGTCGTCTCCTGCGCGGTGTCCGGACGTCGTTCGTCAGCCATGCGTGCTCCGGTTCCCTCGATGTGGACGGCACCGTGTCGATGGTGAGGTGCCTTCTGTGCGGGGATCAGGCTACCGGATGGGGGCGCGATGACCGGATGCGGGGGCGACCGCGGCCCCCGCATCCGGTGATCCGCCTCAGACGGTCGCTCCTCCCGCGGCCTCGCGGAACCGGCGGCGCATGTGCTCCAGGCGGTCGGTCAGCTCCGCGGGAACGCGGTCGCCGAAGCGGGCGAAGTGCGCCTCCACGGCGTCCAGCTCCTCCAGCCAGAGGGCCGGATCCAGCGCCAGGAGCTCGTCGAGCGCGCCCTCGGCGAGGTCGAGACCGGTGACGTCGAGGTCGCCGGGCACGGGCAGGCCGCCGACCGGCGACGGGCGGACGGGCACGCGGTCCTCGACGCGGCGCACGATCCACTCGAGCACGCGGGCGTTCTCGCCGAAGCCGGGCCAGAGGAACGAGCCGTCCTCGCCCTTGCGGAACCAGTTGACCTGGAAGACGCGGGGCGCGCCGGCGCCGAGACCCGCGCCGACCTCGAGCCAGTGCCGCCAGTGGTCGGCCATGTCGTAGCCGCAGAACGGCTGCATCGCGAAGGGGTCGTGGCGGAGCTCGCCGACCCGGCCCTCGGCGGCTGCCGTCCTCTCCGACGCCATGGTCGCCCCGATGAAGACGCCGTGCTCCCAGTCGTCCGCCTCGGCCACGAGCGGCACGTTCGTGGCGCGGCGGCCGCCGAAGAGGATCGCGTCGACCACCACGCCGTCGGGGTCGTCCCAGTCGTCCGCGAGCGACGGGCACTGCTCGAGGCCCACGGTGAAGCGCGCGTTCGGGTGGGCGGCGGGCGTGCCGGATCCGGGCGACCACGGCCTGCCCTGCCAGTCGACGAGGCCGGCCGGCGGCGTGGGCGTCATGCCCTCCCACCACACGTCGCCGTCGGGGCGGAGGGCGACGTTCGTGTAGATCGCGTTGCCCCAGATCGTCGACATGGCGACGGGGTTTGTGGTCTCGCCCGTTCCCGGGGCCACGCCGAAGAGGCCGCGCTCGGGGTTCACGGCACGGAGCCGGCCCTGCACGTCGGGGCGGAGCCAGGCGATGTCGTCGCCCAGCGTCTCGACCGTCCAGCCGGGGATGGTCGGGGTAAGCATGGCGAGGTTCGTCTTGCCGCATGCCGAGGGGAACGCGGCCGCCACGTGGAAGCGGCGGCCCTCCGGGCTCGTGATCCGGATGAGGAGCATGTGCTCCGCGAGCCAGCCCCCGTCACGCGCCATCACCGAGGCGATGCGAAGGGAGAAGCACTTCTTCCCCAGCAGCGCGTTGCCGCCGTAGCCGGAGCCGTACGAGATGATCTCCCGTTCCTCCGGGAAGTGGCAGATGCGCTTGTCGGCGTTGTGCGGCCACGGCACGTCGGGGTGGCGGATCCCGTCGTCGTCGACGAGGGGGGCGCCGAGCCCGTGCAGCGCGCGCACCCACGTCGTGTCCGGGCCGATCAGGCGGAGCGCCTCGTCGCCCATCCGGGTCATGAGCGCCATGCTCGCAACGACGTAGGGGCTGTCGGTGATCTGCACGCCGAGCTGCGAGATCGCGCCGCCGAGCGGGCCCATGGAGAACGGGACGACGTAGAGGGTGCGGCCGCGCATGGATCCGGCGAACAGGTCGCGGAGCTCGGCGCGCGTGCCGGCCGGGTCGCGCCAGTTGTTGGTGGGGCCGGCGTCGGCCTCGTCCTCCGAGCAGATGAACGTGCGGTCCTCGACGCGCGCCACGTCGGCCGGGTCGCTGCGGGCGAGGAAGCTGTGCGGGCGCCACTCGGGGTTCAGACGGATGAGCGTGCCGGCGTCGACCATCTCGCGGGTGAGGCGGTCGTACTCGGCGACGCTGCCCGTGCACCACACGACCCGGTCGGGGAGGGTGAGCCGGGCGACGTCGGCGACCCACTCCGCGACGCGCGGGTCGCGGCAGTGCGCGGGTGCTCCGGTGCCGGGCGGCAGGGGGGCGGCGGCCCGGGATGCGGGCGATGCG